>DASVZD010000453.1:0-2900 GCA_036391815.1 Rhodocyclaceae bacterium | reverse complement strand
GCCGCGGTCGAACTCCACGCGCTCATGCAGCCAGTCGATCTCGCGATCGGACGCGGCGGCGTCGATGACCTGATTCGCCAGCCGGTCGGCCGCCTCGCCGACGAACATCGCGTCGGCCTCCGAGAAGCGGCCGAGCGGCGTGTTCAGCAGCTCGATGCCGCCCAGCACGCGCCCGTCCGTCCCGTGGATGGGCACCACCAGCATGCTTTCCGTCTTGTAGCCGGACTGGGCGTCGATCTCCTCGTTGAAGTACGGATGCTGGTAGGCATCGACGAGGCTGATGCTGCGCCGCTGCAGAATCGCCGTGCCGATGACGCCCATGCGCAGCGGCACAACGATGGCCTTGCCCACCACGCCCTCGGCGAAGCAGGCGCGCAGCGCCATGGTCTGGCGGTCGAACAGGAACAGCGTGCTGCGGTCGGCGTCCAGGAGTTCGCTGACCTCGCGCATGACCAGCGACGGCAAGCGCGCAAGGTTGCGTTCCTGGCTGACCCGGTGCTGGATTTCGATCAGGCGTCCGAAACGCTCCCGGTAGGAGTCGAGCGCTTCCGCGAGTTTCTCGCTTGTCATGGGGTTTACCCTCCCAGACCCGAAACCTACCACAACCGCGCATCTCCCGGCCGGGCGACTATGCCGGGGCCTTCGTCTCCCGGAAGCGGCCGTAGGCGTAATGGGCGGCGCAGGCCCCTTCCGAACTCACCATGCACGAGCCGATCGGATTTTCCGGCGTGCACACCGTGCCGAACAGCTTGCAGTCCTGGGGCCGCTTGACGCCGCGCAGGATGGCGCCGCATTCGCAGGCGCGATTGTCCGCGACGCTGCGGTAGGCCAGCGGGAAGCGCTTCTCGGCGTCGAACGCCTCGTATTGCGGGCGGATGCGCAGCGCCGAATAGGGCACCAGCCCGAGGCCGCGCCACTCGAATTCGCGGCGCAGCTCGAACACCTCGGCGACCAGGTCCTGCGCCTTCAGGTTGCCGTCGCGCGTAACCGCGCGGGTAAACTCGTTCTCGACGACGGCGCGGCCCTGGTTGACCTGCTTGACCAGCATCAGGATGGCCTGCATGACGTCCAGCGGCTCGAAGCCGGCGATCACCACCGGCTTGCGGTATTCCTCGGCGAAAAATTCGTACGGGCGGCTGCCGATCACCGTGGATACGTGCGCCGGCCCGATAAAGCCGTCGAGCGGGACAGTGCCGAAGCGGCGCACCTCGGGCGATTCGAGGATGTTGCTGATGGCCGACGGGGTCAGCACGTGGCAGCACAGCACGCTGAAGTTGGAGAGGCCGAGCGCCTGCGCCTGCCTGATCGCCACCGCGGTCGGCGGCGTCGTCGTCTCGAAGCCGATGGCGAAGAAGACCACCTGGCGATCCGGATTCTCCTGCGCGATGCGCACCGCGTCGGCGCTCGAGTAGACCATGCGGATGTCGCCCCGGCGGTCGCCGACGCCCGCCTTCGCCTTCATCAGCGACAGGCCCCGGGAGGCCGGCACGCGCAGGGTGTCGCCGTAGGTGCACAGGATGACGCCCTGCTCGAGCGCCAGTTCGATCGCCATGTCGACGCGGCCGATCGGCAGCACGCAGACGGGGCAGCCCGGCCCATGGACCATGCGCACGTTGGGCGGCAGCAGGTCGACCAGGCCGTAGCGCGAGATGGCGTGGGTATGGCCGCCGCAGAACTCCATGAAACTGTAGCGCCGGGCCGGATCGGCCTCGCGCGCGATGGCGGCGGCGAGGCCGCGGGCCACCTTGCCGTCACGGAATTCGTCGATGTACTTCATGCGCCGCGCAGCCTCGCTTCGAGATCGCGCGCGTCGAGCAGCAGCCCGCGCAGGCGATCGAAGGTCGCGTCGTCGTAAGCGGCGTCCGCTTGCGGCAGGAAGCCGTCGAAGTAGCCGCGCCAGCGCCCGGCCTCGTCGGCGTTCAGCAGGCCCCGGGCCTGCGCGACGCGCAGCCCCTCTTCGCGGTCGCCGGCGGCGCCCGGCAGGCCGCCCAGCAATTCGGCCGCGGTGTCGGTCACCAGCCGCACGCTCTTCTCGGTCTTGCGGCGGAACTCGCCGAAACCGACGCTGCCGGTCTCCGAGCGCAGCAGCAGGCCGACGCCGGACACCAGCGCGCGGGTGCGCCGCTGGAAATCGTCGAGCAGGGAAGTCATGCGGCGGTCGCAGCTCCCATTTCGGCGAACAGCGCGAGGGTCTTCTCGGCTTCCTCGGGATCGAGCTTGTTGAGCGCGTAGCCGACATGCACGATCACGTAGTCGCCGATGGCGACGCCTTCGACCAGGGCCAGCGAGATTTCCTTCTTCACCCCGCCGAGGTTTACCACGGCGTTGTCGCCGTCCAGGATTTCGACCACGCGGGCCGGGATGGCGAGACACATAATCAGCTACTCCTTTGCGCGATCCATGCCTGTCCGAGGGACAGGCCGCCGTCGTTCGGCGGCAGCTCGCGGGCCTCGAGCACCGTCAATCCGGCCGCCTCGAGTTGCCCGCGCAGCGCGGCCGCCAGGATGCGATTGAGCAGGCAGCCGCCGCCAAGCGCGACAATTCGAATCATCTCACGTTCCGCGGCCTCGATCATCCATTGGCCGAGCAGGGTCGCCAGCGTCGCATGGAACTGCGCCGCGGCGAGCCCCGCGTCGCGCGCGTCCGCCATGGCGGCGAGCAGCGGCAGCAGATCGGGCGCGCCGTCGGGCTGGCGGGTCGACGCGAGCGGGGACGCCGGGCCGTGCGCCTCGACGAGTCCCTCCAGCAGCATCGCCGCCTGGCCCTCGAAGGCCATCGTACGCCGCACGCCCAGCAGGCCGGCGGCGGCATCGAACCAGCGCCCGGCGCTCGACGTTTCCGGGCAGTTGAGGCGCTGGACCAGCATCTGCGCGACGGCCGCGGCGCCCGGCTGGTCCGCG
>DASVZD010000452.1:0-4328 GCA_036391815.1 Rhodocyclaceae bacterium | reverse complement strand
GCCCGGTGCTGGTCGACAAGCCGCTCACCATCGACGGCGGCGGGCAGGTGACCGTCGACGCCGGCGACAAGGGCACGGTATTCACGCTGAAGGCCGACGGTGCAAAGCTGACGGGCCTGCACCTGACCGGCTCGGGCGATTCCTACGACACCGACGATTCCTGCCTCGACGTGCGCGGCAACAACAACACCATCGAGAACCTGAAGATCGACAACTGCCTGTTCGGCATCGACCTCAAGCAGTCGAACCACAACACGCTGCGCGGCAACTACGTCACCTCCAAGTCGCACGACCTGGCCATGCGCGGCGACGCCATCCGCCTCTGGTACAGCGACTGGAACCTGGTCGAGAAGAACGAGGTGGTCGACTCGCGCGACATGGTGGCCTGGTACTCGAGCCACAACGTCTATCGCGGCAACGTCGGCCGGCGCAGCCGCTACTCGATCCACTTCATGTTCTCCAACGACAACCTGGTGGAGGACAACCACTTCTACGACAACACCGTCGGCGTCTACATGATGTACACGGAGCGGGTGAACGTGCGCAACAACACCTTCTCGCACGCCACCGGCGCGGCCGGCATGGCGATCGGCTTCAAGGAGTCGTCGGACTCGATCATCGAGAACAACGACATCGTGTACTGCGCGGTGGGCGTCGGCTCCGACCTCTCGCCGTTCCAGCCGGACAGCAGGATCGTGTTCCGCCACAACCGCTTCGCCTACAACGGCATCGCCGTGCATTTCACCTCGGAGCTCGGCGGCAACCTGTTCACCGACAACGTGTTCGAGGGCAACATTACCGACGTCGTCCAGTCGGGGCGCGGCAAGGGCGGCGTGAACCAGTACAGCGGCAACTACTTCGACAGCTACCAGGGCTTCGACCGCGACGGCGACGGCTTCGGCGACAAGCCGCACGAGCAGTACGCCTTCGCCGACCGCATCTGGATCGAGGTGCCCGAGGCGCGCTTCTTCATGCTGTCGCCGGTGATGGAGCTGCTCGATTTCCTGGAGCGCCTGGCGCCGCTGTCGACGCCGGAGCTGCAGCTGCGCGACGACCATCCGCGCTACCGCAAGCCGGAGGCCCTGTCGTGAGCGACGAACGCAAGCCGCCGCAATCGCGCGACCGCAAGCAGCAGGCGCGCCGCCGCTTCCTGCGCACCATGCTGCTGACCGGCGGCGTGCTCGGCGCGGCGCTGTCCGGCTACCTGCCGCTGGCCTACGCCAAGAAGCAGCGCCTGCGCCCGCCGGGCGCGCTCGACGAGCACGACTTCCTGTCCTCCTGCATCAAGTGCGGCCAGTGCGTGCAGGTGTGCCCGGTGCAGGCCATCAAGCTCGCCGACATCGTCGACGGCTTCGGCCTCGGCGTGCCCTACATCGACGCGCGCGAGCAGGCCTGCGACTTCTCCTGCGACGCGGCGCAATGCATCCTGGCGTGTCCGACCGGCGCGCTGGTCTACCACAAGCCGGCCTACCTGACGGAGCGCGAGGGCGCCCGGCTGGCGGCCAAGCCGATCCTCAAGGCGAAGGAGCACGATCCCGAGAACACGCTCAACCTGCGCGAGCGCATGGGCGTGGCGCGGCTGGTGCGGCCGGAGAGCTGCCTGGCGGTGAAGGGGCAGGGCTTCAAGGGGCAGGTGCGCGGGGCCGACTTCAAGGGCCGCATGCGCTACATGGAGGTCGACCGCTGGAAGCCGATCGCCATCGCCGACCATCCCTACGACCTGCCCGAGTGCGACCTGTGCGTGCGCGAGTGCCCGATCGACAAGGCGATCTCGATGGAGACCGTGACCACCGAGGACGGCCGGCAGCGCCGCCAGCCCGTGGTGCACGAGGCCTGCGTCGGCTGCGGCGTGTGCGAGATGATCTGCCCGGTGGAGCCTTCGTGCATCAGCATCGAGCAGCGCGGAGTGTGGAAGGCATGAACCGCCTCCTCGACCAGGTGCTGGTGATGCTCGGCCGCGAGCCGCGCAAGGGACCGATCACCGAGCGCGCCCAGCAGGTTCACGAGCTCAAGCGCATGACCAACAAGGCCGAGCTCAAGGCGGCCCGCGAGCACGTGCGCGCCGGCAAGCAGGAGACGCATACCTGGCGCAACCGCCGCTGGATCGCGCTGATCGTCGCCAACCTGCTGTTCGTGGTGTCCTACCATTTCGACGTCCAGCTGCTCGAAGGTGCGCTCACGGCCTCGCGCTTCGTCGGCTTCCACATGATCGACCTCAACTCCGCCCTGCAGGTGATGCTGGCGCACAAGCACATCATCGTGAACCTGGTGATCGGCACGGCGACCATCTTCGTCGGCTGGCTGCTGCTGGGCGGGCGCAGCTTCTGCTCGTGGGTCTGTCCGTACCACCTGCTGGCCGAGTTCGCCGAGAAGCTGCACCTGCGGCTGGCGAAGACCAAGCTGGTCTCCGACCAGAACATCAACCGCTGGCTGCGCACGGTGTTCTGGGCGATCTTCGCGCTGCTGGCGGCGGCCACCGGCTACACGGTGTTCGAGTCGATCTCGCCCACCGGCATCCTGTCGCGCGCGCTGATCTACGGCCCGGGACTGGCGCTGCTGTGGGTGCTGGCGCTGCTGGTGTTCGAGGTGTTCTTCGTGCGCCGCGCCTGGTGCCGCTACGCCTGCCCGATCGGACTCACCTACGGCGTGGTGGGAATCTTTTCGCCGGTGCGGGTCAAATACACGCTCGACCACTGCCTGCACGAGGGCGACTGCCGCAAGGTCTGCCTGGTGCCCCACGTGCTCGACACCGTCATCAAGGGCCGCGCCCAGGACACCGAAGTCCCGATCGGTCCCGACTGCACCCGCTGCGGACTCTGCGTGGACGCCTGCCCGACCGGCGCGCTCAGGTTCGACGTCAAGGGACTGTCAAAACTGCTTTGAATCAAGGTTCGCGCCGAAACGCCTGCTAGATTGCCCGCATGATCCAATTCCGCAACGTCTCCAAGACCTTCAAGCGCGCCCGCGTGCTCGACGGCATCGATCTCGACATCGCGCTCGGCGAGCGCATCGCGCTGATCGGCTCCAACGGCGCCGGCAAGACCACGCTGATCCGCTGCCTCCTGGGCGAGTATGTCCACGACGGCGGGGTGAGCATCGACGGCCGAGATCCCCGCCGCGAGCGCACCGCCCTGCTGCGCCTGGTGGGTTTCGTTCCCCAGCTGCCGCCGCCGCTGAAGATGTCGGTGGCGCGGCTGATCGACTTCTCGGCAGCCCTGTGCGAGACCGACCCGGCGCGCATCATCGACATCGCCGGCCGGCTGGGACTCGACGTTGCGCCGATCGCCGACCGCCAGTTCGTGCGCCTGTCGGGCGGCATGAAGCAGAAGCTGCTGATCGCCATCGCCCTCGGGCGCGACGCCAAGGTGCTGGTGATGGACGAGCCGGCCGCCAACCTCGACCCGGACGCCCGCAAGATCTTCTTCGAACTGCTGGCGCAGCGGCTGGACGACGCCACCATGCTGATCTCCAGCCACCGGCTCGACGAGGTGTCGTCGCTGGTGAACCGCGTCATCGAACTCGACATGGGCAAGGTGGTGCTCGACGACCGCGTCGCCGACAACGTCTCGCTGTCGGGCATGCTCGACTGCCGCGTCACCGTCAAGCGCCACGAGCCGGCGCTGGCCAAGGCGCTCGAGCACTGGTCGTTCTCCGACCTCGGCAACGGCATCGAATGGGAAGGCCGCATCGCCGGTCCCGACCGGCTGCGCTTCGTCGGCATGCTGTCGCGCTACGTCGCGCTGATCGATCACGTGTCGCTGACGGAGCAGCCTGCCTGATGGACCGGCGCCGCTTCCTCGCCGACGCCGTCGCCGCCGGCTTCGTCATGAGCCCGCTGGCGGCATTGGTCTCCGCCTGCGGCCGCAAGGACATGCCCGAAGGCATGGCCGAGATCAAGTGGGACCGCGACACCTGCACGCGCTGCCGCATGGTGCTGTCCGACCGCCGCTTTGCCGCCCAGGTGCGCGGCGGGCCCAAGGACGCGCACTTCAACTTCGACGACATCGGCTGCGTGAGCTTCTGGCTGGCGCAACAGCCGTGGGGCCGCGACGCTCGCGTCTGGGTGGCGGATGTCGGCAGCAAGGGCGATGCGGTGCGCTGGCTCGATGCGCGCACGGCGCAATACGTCGGCGGCAAGTCGTCGCCGATGGGGTATGACTTCGGTGCCGTGGCCCTGGCGGAGCCGGGCAGCCTGGATTTCGAGACGATGCGCGAGCATGTGCTGGCGCGGGGGAAGTGAGGGCATGAAGGACAAGAAGCGGGACAACCGCGGGAGCGCACGGGCCGACGGGGTGCCCTGCTGCGCTCCGTGTCCCCCGGCGGACAAA
>DASVZD010000451.1:0-3796 GCA_036391815.1 Rhodocyclaceae bacterium | reverse complement strand
TGCCGCAGGAGGTCGATATCGTGACGGCATTGCATGCCTGCGACACCGCGACCGACGATGCCATCGACTTCGCCCTCGCCCGGAACGCGCGCTTCATCGTGCTGGTGCCGTGCTGCCAGGCGGAGGTGGCGGCCGTGCTGCGCAAGAACAAGGCTCAGGCGCTCGCCTCGCTGCCGGTCGGCGAACTGTGGCGCCATCCCATCCATACGCGCGAGTTCGGCAGCCACGCCACCAACGTGCTGCGCTGCCTGCGCCTGGAAGCGCACGGCTACCAGGTGAGCGTGACCGAACTGGTCGGCTGGGAGCACTCGATGAAGAACGAGCTGATCGTCGCCGAGTACAAGAACCTGCCGCGGCGGCGGCCCCAGGAACGCCTCGCCGGCCTGCTCGACGCACTCGGGCTGGCCGAAATGCGCGAGCGCTTCTCGTGATGCCATGACCCATATCCTGCAATTCAGCTATCACAACCCGACCGCCATCCATTTCGGCCCGGGCAGCATCGGCAAGCTGGCGGCGCTCGTGCCCGCCGATGCCCGGCCGCTGCTGCTCTACGGCGGCGGCTCGATCAGGCGCAACGGCGTCTACGACGAGGTGGTCGAGGCGCTCGCCGGGCGGCCCTTCGCCGAGTTCGGCGGCGTCGAGCCGAACCCGACGCTGCAGACCCTGACCCGGGCCGTGGACCTCGTACGCCGGCAGAAGCTCGACTTCATCCTCGGCGTCGGCGGCGGCTCGGTGATCGACGGCGCCAAGTTCGTCGCGGCTGCCGCGCTCTACGACGGCGACGGCTGGGACATCGTCAGCGGCGTCCACGCGGTGCAGCGCGCGCTGCCGGTGGGCGCCGTGCTCACCCTGGCCGCCACGGGTTCCGAGTCGAACGCCGGCGCGGTGGTCACCCACGAAGTCCTCCAGCAGAAGAAGGTCTATTTCGCACCGCCGGCGCAGCCGCGCTTCGCCATCCTCGATCCGCGCGTCCTGGCGTCGCTGCCCGACCGGCAGCTGGAAAACGGCATCGTGGACGCCTTCGTGCACGTCTGCGAGCAGTACCTGACCTACCCCACCGGCGCCCTGGTGCAGGACGGCTATGCCGAAGCGCTGCTGCGCGCCCTCAAGGCCCTCGCCGAGACGTTCGCACAGCGCCGCGACCTCGGCTGGCTGCAGAACCTGATGTGGGCGGCCAACCAGGCGCTCAACTGGCTGGCCGGCGCCGGCGTGCCGCACGACTGGGCGACGCACCGGCTCGCCGTCGAACTTACCGCGCTCTACGGCGTCGACCATGCGCGGACCCTCTCGATCGTCCAGCCCTGGCTGCTGCGCGAGACCATCGAGGCCAAGCGCGCCAAGCTGGAGCAGATCGGCCGCAACGTGTTCGGGCTCGAATCATCCGACGCAGAGGCCGCCATCGCCGCCATCGAGTCGCTCTACCGCGGCCTGCGCATGCCGGTCCGCCTCAGCGAGGCGGGCATCGCCGACGCAGACGCCGCCGATCGCGTGATGCAGGCGGTGCGCGCACACGGCAACGCTGCGCTCGGCGGCCACGCGAACCTCGACGATGCGAAGACGGAAAGGATCATCCGGGCCGCCTGTGCCTGACGCGGCCCGACCTTCAACCCCACCGACCGGAGGCGTCACCATGATCAAGACCAAGGCCTACGCCGCGCAGAGCCCCACCACTCCCCTCGCCCCCTTCGAGATCGAGCGGCGCACGCCCGGGCCGGAGGACGTGCAGATCGAGATCCTCCACTGCGGCGTCTGCCACTCCGACCTGCACACCGCGCGCAACGAGTGGCGCAACACCATCTATCCCTCGGTGCCCGGCCACGAGATCGTCGGCCGCGTCGTCGCCGTCGGCGGCAAGGTGAAGAACTTCAAGGTCGGCGACCTCGCCGGCGTCGGCTGCATGGTCGACAGCTGCGGCCATTGCGACTCCTGCCGCGAGGGCGAGGAACAGTACTGCGAGAACGGCTTCACCGGCACCTACAACGGCCCGGTGTTCGGCGGCGAGAACACCTACGGCGGCTATTCGCAGACCATCGTGGTCAAAGAGTCGTTCGCGCTGCACATCAAGCACGCCGAGCAGGATCTCGCCGCCGTGGCGCCGCTGCTGTGCGCCGGCATCACCACCTACTCGCCGCTGCAGCACTGGAAGGTCGGCCCCGGCAAGACGGTGGGCATCGTCGGCCTCGGCGGACTCGGCCACATGGGGGTGAAGATCGCCCATGCGATGGGCGCCCGCGTCGTGCTGTTCACCACTTCGCCGGAGAAGGTGGCCGACGGCAAGCGGCTCGGCGCCGACGAGGTCTGCATCTCCACGGAGCGCGACCGGATGGCGGCCTACGCCGGCAAGCTCGACTTCATCCTCGACACAGTGGCCGCCCCGCACAACCTCGACAGCTACCTGCAGCTGCTGAGGAAGAACGGCACCATGACGCTGGTCGGTGCCCCGGCCGACCCGCATCCGTCGCAGCAGGTGTTCAACCTGATCTTCAAGCGCCGCCAGCTGGCGGGCTCGCTGATCGGCGGCATCCGCGAGACCCAGGAGATGCTCGACTTCTGCGCCGAGCGCGGCATCGTTTCCGACATCGAGACGATCCGCATGGACCAGATCGACGCCGCCTACGATCGCATGCTCAAGGGCGACGTCAAGTACCGCTTCGTCATCGACATGGCAAGCCTCAAGTAGAACTGCGCGGCCGGCCGCCAAGAGGGGAAATACCCCGCGTTTATAGTCGGCCTGCTATTCGCACGTCTTCGAGTATGACCACCCCAAAAGGGGCAACCGGCCACGCGGGGCATTACGTTAGAAGAGGCGCGGCGGCCGCAGTTCCCCGCCCCTGCATTGCCCGCCGCGGCGAGCGGAATCGACGGATGTCAATCACGGAAACCCGGTATCCGGCCTGCTGCCCGGGCGTGCGGAAGGGTGTAAGATGCCCCGCAGGAGAGAGGATCGACAGATGGAAAACACAGAAAAGAAAATCGCCGAGCAGGCGACGGCCCCGCAGACCGCCACCCTGCTCGATGACCGCAGCCCTTGCGAAGATTGCTGGATGGGCGAGTACAAGGAGATCGGCTACCGCTACTGCGGCAACACCAAGTGCCCGCTGATGCCCGGCGCCGGAAACTGAGCCGGCCGCAACCCCGGAAGGACGCCCGCCAAGCGCGGGCGTTTTCTTTTTCGGCGGGCGCCTGGCCGACGGCGGCTCCCCGCTCGGCAATTTGCGCAGCGTAACTGTTACCAACGAGGGCAATTGTTACCCGCTCCCGGCCCGCTCCTCGCGGCTTCGGCGGCGGGCACTTCGCTTGCAAGGGCCAGCGCGAGCCACTGCAAGCGAGGTCCATCATGAGCAAGCCCGTCGCCGTGATTACCGGCGCATCCGCCGGCGTCGGCCGTGCCACGGCCCGGGAGTTCGCCTCCCGCGGCTGGCGCGTCGCGCTGCTGGCGCGCAGTCCCGACGGACTCGCTGGCGCCGTGCGCGACGTCGAACAGGCCGGCGGCGAAGCGCTCGCCGTGCCGACCGACGTCGCCGTCCAAGAGCAGGTGGAAGCGGCAGCCGACAAGGTCGAAAGCGAGTGGGGAGCGATCGACGTCTGGATCAACAACGCGATGGCGACGGTCTTCTGCAGCGCGGCGCGCGTCAAGCCGGCGGACTTCGTCCGCTCCACCGAAGTCACCTATCTCGGTTCGGTGTGGGGAACGCTGGCGGCGATGAAGCGCATGAACCGGCGCGATAGCGGGACCATCGTGCAGGTCGGCTCCGCCCTCGCCTACCGCTCGATTCCGCTGCAGTCCGCCTATTGC
>DASVZD010000450.1:0-5183 GCA_036391815.1 Rhodocyclaceae bacterium | reverse complement strand
GTTGTCCTCGAGCGAGACGCCCGCCGGGCTGTCGTTCTCGATCACCTCCTGGATCAGCCTGGCCGCCGTCTCGACGTCGCCGTTGTGGCGGGCGATGGTCGACAGCATCCGCTTGCGCCCCCAGTTGCGCGGCGAGCGCTGCGAGGCGCGCGACAGCGTCGCCTGCGCCTCGTCGTAGTCGCCGCTGTCCGAGCAGATCGACGCCTTGAGGTCGTAGGCCTCGAAGTAGTTCGGCGACATGGCGATCACTTCCTCGACCGCGCAGCGCGCCTCGGCGAGGCGCTCCTGCCGGTGCAGCATGCGCGCCAAGCCGGCCTTCGCCCAGGGGAAGGGGAAGATCTCGATGATCGCCTCGTAGGCCTGCTGCGCGTCGTGGATGCGCCCGGCTTCCGCCAGCGTGTCGGCGCGGTAGCGCATGATGTCGAAGCGATAGGTCGGCGCGTGCTCGGATGCCATGAGGGCGTCGAGTTCGGCGATCGCCTCGTCGAACTGCTGCAGTTCGTGCAGTTCGTAGTAGTTGCGGAACACGTATTTCTTCTGCACCGCCTTGTCGAGGCGCAGGCCGAGAATCTCGGGGCTGAACGGCTTGATGACGTAGTCGTCGGGCGTCAGCTCGACCGCGGACACCACCTGCTCGTAGCTGCGCTCCGCCGTCACCATCAGGAAGACGACGCGCTCCGGCAGGAGCCGGCTGCGGCGAAGTTCCTCCAGCAGCTGCTGGCCGGTGCGGCCGTCGCCGAGGATGTAGTCGCAGATGATGATGTCGGGGAGGTTGTTCCTGATGCGGTAGATGGCATCGCCGTGGCTGACCGCCATGTCGATGTAGAAGCCGCCCATCGACTGGATGCACATGCGCAGCGTCTTGCGCGCGGCTTCCTGGTCCTCGACCACGAGAAAGCGCAGTTCCTTGTACGGCGCGCCTTCCTGCTCGGTCTTGAACGCGATGTCCGCCATCGCTAGGGCAGCATCATCAGGAACTGTGCGCCGCCGCCGGCCGGGTTCGACAGCTCGAGCCGTCCGCAACGTCCGTTGCGCCGGTGCAGGGCGGCCAGTTTCCCGGCCAGGAACAGGCCGATGCTGCCGGTCGGCTCCTCGCCGGCGAGCACGCCCGGCGGGAAGCCGGGACCGTCGTCCGCCACGCGCAGCTGCAGCCAGCCGTCGGCGATGGCGAGTTCCAGCGTGACGCGGCGGTCGGCGTGGCGCGAGCCGTTGAGCAGCGCGTTCACCAGGCAGTCGGCGACCAGTTCGCGGTCCATGATCCACAGCTCGGCGGGAGCGGCGGCGACGCCCAGCTGCGCGCTGCCGTTCCATTCGGAAGCCGCGCGCAGGCGCACGTATTCGGCGAGGTCGGGCAGCGGCGTCGGCAGCAGGGCGACCGGGTTCTCGTGGCGGATCAGGCGGTAGGCGGAGAGAATGTGGGCGAGGCGGTCGGCCGACCGCTCTACGGCGGCATGGGCCTCGGCCAGGAGCGCTGCGGCCTCGCTGTCCGTTTCCGGCGGCAGCGCGCGCCGCACCGCGTCGATGCGGCCGAGCGCGTCGAACAGGGTGTTCTTGGTGTCGTGCACGCCGGACGCGAGCACGTCGACGAAGGCGCCGTCCGGCAGGGGAAGCGGATCCGTCACGGCGCCGGCCTGCGCTTGGTCGGCGAGTCGAGCGCGTCGATCAGCGCCTTGAGCTCGGGCAGGTGCTTGCCGCCGGCGACCAGGTCGACGCGGCAGTAAACGTTGCGCGCCAGGTTGCGCAGCCGCCAGTCGACTTCGCGGGAGACCAGGAATATCTCGGCGATGACGCTCTCCTCGTGGGCGATCTCCTCCATCAGCAGGGCTTCCACGGCGCCGGTGGCCGAAAGCGCCTTGCCCAGCGTATTCAGCGCATCGAGCACGTATGCCGCAGTGTCGCCTGCGAGCCTGCTGGGCGGCCGGTCGAGCAGCGCCGCCGCGAGTTCGGTGGCGTGGTTTAGGCTGTGGACGATCTCGCCGAGGTCCTCGAGGCAGTGGTCGTCGGCGCCCGCGATGCCGGTGACGCCCGTCCTCTCGATGGCCTCGGTGAGCGGCTTGCAGACCGCGCGGTCGTACTCGCCGGGCACGATGCGCAGCGCCAGGGCGAGCCGTGCGGCCGTCTGCGGCTTCTTGTTGGCGATGATGGCGGCCGCGGTATCGGCGGCCGCCAGCACCTTGCCGAGGCGGCTGATGTCCGGGCCCGTCGACTGGGCGGGATAGCCGGTGCCGTCGAGGCGTTCGTGGTGCTCGGAGACGGCGACGCTGATCGGCGTCGCCAGCGTGGTCAGGTCCTGGATCAGGACCTGGCCGACGCGCGGGTGCGCCGCCACGTGCTTCCATTCCGACGGGGGCAGCGGAGCGTTGCTGCGGATGTAGTCGGGATTGACGTACAGCTCGCCGATGTCGTGCATCAGCGCGGCCAGCAGCAGCTGCTGCGCGTCGTGCTCGGAAAGCCTGAGGCGGGAGGCCAGGCCCGCGCCGACGGCGACGCAGTAGATGCTGTGCTGGTACGTCGCCATGCCGGTGTCCTTGGCGGTGGTCAGCAGCAGCTTGAGCGGACCGGGCAGGGGGGTGTTGCCGAAGTCCGCCAGCAGCCGCCGGACGTCGGCGCTGCCGCAGATGCGGCCGAGCAGTTCGTCTTCGTCGATGACCCGCTGGCAAGCGACCGCGACCTGCTCGCAGAGCACGCCGCCGTCGACCGTGAGCGCGGTTTCCAGGGGCCTCACCAGCTTGTGGCGCAGCAGCTTCTCCTGCAGGCTGCGCGATACCCGTTGTCCCTTTGCCCAGAGCTTTATGCCGCGGTCATCGACGATGTCCTCGGCAGCGACGATGTCGCGCTGCTCGGACAGGTTCATGATGTGCTCGAGACAAAAGCCGTTGACGGCTATTGCTTTGCTGTCCACGACCCAGGGTTCCCCATGCGTGATGTGCGCTTGTACTTCTTTTTTGTGTGGGGATAATACACCATTCGGTGTATGCAGCCAGGCTGGAAGTCCCGTTTCTACCCGGTTTCGCAGGGCGCTTCGAGCCACCTGGCGAGCACCGCGTGGAGTTCCGCCAGGTGGATCGGCTTGGTCAGGAAGCCGTCCATGCCGGCGGCAATGCAGCGATCGCGATCCTCGTCGAAGGCGCCGGCGGTGAGCGCGATGATCGGCGTGCGCGGGCGGCCGCCGTCGCTTTCCCAGGCGCGGATGGCGCGCGTCGCGGCGTAGCCGTCCATCACCGGCATCTGGCAGTCCATCAGGACGAGATCGAAGCGGCCGCCCGCGCAGACCCGCTCGACCGCGAGCCTGCCGTTCTCGACATAGTCGATGTCCAGCCCCGGCTTGGCCAGCATGGCGCCCACCACCTTCTGGTTGACCAGGTTGTCCTCCACCACCAGCACATGGCGGGCCGGCGCGCCCGCCGCCGCGATGGGGCGGGTCTCCGCCTCCCCGGAGGCGCGATCCTGGGCGCCGGGCGCGGCGCCACACAGCTTCGTGCGCACCCGGAACCAGAAGCGCGAGCCATGGTCCGGCCGGCTCTCGACGCCGACGGCGCCTCCCATCAGTTCGGCGAGCAGGCGGACGATGGAAAGTCCGAGTCCGGTTCCGCCGAATTGGCGGGTGTCCGAGTTGTCGACCTGGACGAACGGGCGGAACAGCAAGGCCTGCTGGTCGGCCGGGATGCCGATGCCGCTGTCGCTCACGGAAAGTTCCAGCAGCGCCTCCTCGCCATCGCGCGACACCTCGCGGCCCTCGATGCGGACGAAGCCGTGCGGAGTGAACTTGATGGCGTTGTTCACCAGATTCGACAGCATCTGGCGCAGCCGCGTGGCGTCGGCCCAATAGCTTGCGGCGGGCGCGCCGGCGCCGGCTGCCTCGAGGCGCAGGCCCTTGCGGCGGGCCGATTCGGCGAACAGCGCCGCCGTGTCCGTCATGATGCGGTCGAGGTCGCATTGCGACAGGTTGAGCTCGAGCTTGCCGGCCTCGACCTTGGAGAAGTCGAGGATGTCGTTGAGCAGCATCAGCAGCATCTGCCCGGAATTCAGGATGGTGGTGGTGTAGTCCTGGCGCTGGGCGGCGCCGAGCTCGGGCTTCAGCAGCGCCTGCGCCATGCCGAGGATGCCGTTCAGCGGCGTGCGGATCTCGTGCGACATCATGGCGAGAAACTGGCTCTTGGCGTTCGACGAGGCTTCGGCGCCGCGCCTCGCCTGCTCGAGTTCCTGCGCCATGTGCTGCATGTCGAGCGCCAGGCGCAGCGAGTTGTCGAGCGCGTCATGGAAGTAGTGCGCGCTCCTGAGCAGGGCGACCAGGTAGAGCGTCGCCACCACCGCGAGCATCCAGTCCCGTGCGCCATGGTTGTCGATCGCCGCCGTCAGGATGATCGACAGCATCACCGGCACGGCGTAGGCGCGGTAGGCCTTCGGCACCGAGGAAAGCACCGGGACGGCGCCCGACACCATGCCGGCGAGCACGAGCGCGGTGAACAGCCGGGTGGCATCGGGGTCCGCCACCATCAGCCCGACGCCGCCGGCCGACCACAGCAGCGCCGCGACGATCGTCCAGCGGATTGCACGCGTGCGCCACAGCGCGGCATCTCCGGCCGCCGGGTCGCTCCGGAGGAAGCGCCGCGACATGCCGTAGCGAAAGCCGGAAACGGCGAACACGGCCGCGAGCCAGGCGATCGCCCAGAGGGGCGGATGGAAGCCGCCGAGGATGAACACCAGGATGACGGCGTCGAGCGAGACGATCGCCTGCGCCACGCCGGTGTTGCGGAACAGCAGCCGGCACTTGCCGAGATCGATCTCGGCCTCGGGCACGCGCCCGCTCGGCGGCGGCGCGTCGATGATCGAAGAGGCGTTGGCGAACATGGAATGCCGCAATTTGACTCGATGGCATTCCGAAAAGCAACTGCGCGGCCGGCCGGCCGCGCGGGTCATTCGAGGCCCTGGCTGGCCAGGTATTCCTCGTAGTTGCCGCGGTAGTCGACGATGCTGCCGTCGGTCTTGATCTCGATGACGCGCGTCGCCAGCGAGGAAACGAACTCGCGGTCGTGAGAGACGAACAGCAGCGTGCCCTTGTACTTCTCCAGCGCGTTGTTGAGCGACTCGATCGATTCCATGTCGAGGTGGTTGGTCGGCTCGTCCATCAGCAGCACGTTGTTCCTCAGCAGGATCAGCTTGCCGAACAGCATGCGGCCCTG
>DASVZD010000449.1:0-8579 GCA_036391815.1 Rhodocyclaceae bacterium | reverse complement strand
CGGATCAGCGGGTGCTGCGGCCGCTCGTCGTCCTCCTGCAGGGCCAGCCCGGCGGCGCCGCGCGCGCACAGCGCCTCGCCCATGCCGGCGTCGTTCGGGTTGCCCTGCAGCCAGGCCACGCGACCGTCCTTGACGTCGACGCGGATCGGGCAGCGCGTGGCGCACATGCCGCACATGCTGAACACCGAGTGCGGCGCGGCGGCCGCCACGCCCGCTACGTTGGGAGCCATCGCATTGCTCATTCGACCGGACCCTGTATTTCAGACAACGCTAATATACGCCGAACACGGGGAACGCCGGCTGGCGCATGGCGACGGCGCCGCTGCATGACGGGGCGATGGAACCGGGCTGCCCTGCTATTCCGCGCCGTCCGGGATGTGCACGCGGTTGCGCCCGCCGCTCTTGGCCGCGTACATCGCCGCGTCGGCTCGGGCCAGCAGCGTCCGCTCGTCGTCGCCGTGCTCGGGATATATGCCGACGCCGATGCTCGAGGAGATGGACAGTTCGACGCCCGCCAGCCGGAACGGCTCGCCGAGCGCACCGCGGATCTTCTCCGCCACGCCGCGGACCTGGTCCTCGCCGTCTACGGCCGAGAGCAGCACGACGAATTCATCGCCGCCCAGGCGGGCGACGGTGTCGTTCTGGCGCAGCCGCTCCTGCATGCGCTGCGCGGCCACCTTCAGCAACTGGTCGCCGACGTGGTGGCCGTGGCTGTCGTTGACCTGCTTGAAGCCGTCGAGGTCGATGAACATCAGCGCCATGCGCGCCCGGTTGCGGCGGGCCTCGGCCAGGCCTTGCCGCAGGCGGTCCTCGAACAGCAGTCGGTTGGGCAGGCCGGTGAGGATGTCGGTGAGGGACTTGCGATGGAGCATGTCCTTCTCCTCTTCCAGCCTCGAGGTGCGGTCCCTGACCCGCTTCTCGATCTCCAGGTTGGCGCTGACGAAGATGCCCATCTCGCGCTTCGGGTTCGGCATTCCTTCGTAATGGCGATAGGGCAGGAATCCCGCCGCCTGCTCGCCGACGTCGATGATGCCGTGCTGGTGGAGCGGCAGGTAGCCGTCGACGTGCTGCCCGTGGAATTCGGCAGCGTGCGCGAGGAAATAGAGACAGGCGGCGGCCGAGTGCTCGACCGGCACGAAGCCGTCGTAGCCGGGATTGTTCCTCACGGCGTCGCGCACCGCCTCGATCGGCGTGCCGGACTCGGCGGCGATTCCGGCGATCGCCTCGTGCACCAGCGGCGTATCGACCGAGCCCGGCACCATCGCCACGCAGGATACGCCGCAACCGGGCGGCAGCTCGCGCGCCAGCGAGATCGCGGCCGAGCGCAGCGCCACCTTCTGCGCGCTGTAGCCGCCGACGAAGGGAATGCCCTCGCCGGACACCATCGCCAGCATGGCGCCCGACCTACGCTCCAGCATGCCGGGCAGCAGGCGGCTCATCAGGTAGACGGGACCGCGGACATTGACGAAGAAGGAATCGTCCCAGGCGGCCGCCGAGAAGTTGGCGATCGACTGGGCCGTCAACCGGGTCGCCGCGGCGAGCAGCGCATCCACCCGGCCGTAGCGCGCGACGGCGCGCTCGACCAGTGCGTCGATGCCCGGCAGGGACGACATGTCGGTGCGAATGAAGCAGGCGTCGCCGCCCGCCGTCACGGCGTCGCCGGCCACCTGGCGTCCGCGCTCGGAGATGTCGGCCAGCACGACCTTGGCGCCGAGCGAAGCGAGCTGGCGGACGGCCGTCTCGCCGACGCCGCGCGCGCCGCCGGTGACCAGCACCACCTTGTCGCGGAACCGGTCGGCCAGCCCCAATCTTTCCAGGATTGCGTTCATGAATCCCGATCTCCACCCGAATGGTCGCAGCAGCATGGATGACAGCAGGCTGGCATTATGCCAACTGCCAGGCCGGCATTCGGGTGCAGTGCAACATGCGCCGCCCGGGCGCAGCCGAGCACTGCCGGGATTCCGGCCCTATTTCCGGCGATCGGATCACGCCCGCATAGTAGGCTGGCCGGATGGAATTCATCGACCCGCGGACCTTCCTGTTCGTCGCCAACCTGCTCGGCATTCTCTGCGCGCTGGTGCTGTGGGTGCTGTCGCTCAACTTCCCGCGCGACATCCTCGGGCTGCGCGAGTGGGCCGCCGCCGTGGTGCTGCTCGGCGGCGCCGCCGGCCTGGCCTCCCTGCGCGGCATCATCCCCGACGCCTTCGCCATCCTGGTGTCGAGCGCGCTGTCGCTGCTCGGGCAACTGCTGCTGGTGGTCGGCTTGCAGCGCTACTCGGGGCGCTCCGTGGCCTGGCGCTTTCCGCTCAACATCATCGCCGCGCTGGTGGTCATCACCGCCTGGCTCACCTGGGGCAGCCACAGCTACACGGGACGCATCTTCCTGATGTCCGTCGCCAACATCGTCTTCTTCGCCGTCGGCGCCTTCCTTGCCGCCCGGGCGAAGCCGGCGAAGTTCGGCAGCCGATTCCTGGTCGCGCTGTTCGTGCTGGCCGTCGCCGTCGCCCTGTGGCGCCTGTCGACCCTCTCGGCGGCAAGCGATCGCGCCGAGGCGGTGTTCGACCACGACCTGATCCAGCAGGCCTACCTGGCGATGTTCTCGCTCGGCGCCGTGGCCTTCTCGATCGGCTTCATCCTGCTGGCCAACGAGCGCCTGCACGAGGAACTGGAATTCATGGCGACGCGCGACCCGATGACCGGCGCCTTCAACCGCCGCGCCTTCTTCGCCCGCGGCGAGATCGAATGGGCACGCTCGGCGCGCTCGGGGCGGCCGCTGGCGATCGTCACTTCCGACATCGACTTCTTCAAGAAGGTCAACGACACCTACGGCCACCACGTCGGCGACCAGGTGATCAAGGACTACGCGAACCGCGCCGGCCGGATGCTGCGCGTCACCGACGTGCTGGCGCGCTTCGGCGGCGAGGAGTTCGTCATCGCCCTGCCCGACACCGCGCTGGCGCAGGCGCGCGAAGTCGCCGAGCGCATCCGCGCCGAGATCGAGCTGCGGCGCGACGCCGCGCTGCCGGCGTACACGGTGAGCATCGGCGTGGCGGTCGGCAGCGCGCAGCGCGGCGACCTTGCCGAACTGGAGGCGTTGATCGCCGCCGCCGACGAGGCGCTCTACCAGGCCAAGCAGGGCGGGCGCAATCGCGTGGTCGCCGCCGGTCAGCCGGCCAAGCCCGCCGTGTCGGCGAAGCGCCCGGGCGCGACCACGGCCTGATCCGGCCGCCAGGTCGCCAGGTAGGCGCGCAGCTTTCTCCCCGTCCCCTCCCCGCGCTCCAGGCTGATGGCCGGCAGGCCGAAGGCTTCCGCGACGATGCGCCCGTGCAGGCTGGTGCCGACGAAGCCCCGGCTCCCGGCGATCAGCGCGCAGATGTCCCAGACGTCGAGCGAGCGGAATACCTCGCTGTGCACCGGGAGCCGCGACGCCAGGCGCTCGTAGGGCTCCAGCGCGTCATGCCAGGGCGCCGCGCCAGCCCGGAACAGCACGACCGGCAGGCCGATGCGTTCCAGCCCGCGGGCAATCGCCGCCAGCGAAGCATCGTCGCCGCACTCCGCCGCGAACTGCACGGCGAGATAAGGCCCGCGCGCCGCTTGCCGGCTCCGTATGCGCGGCCCGAAGACCTCGGCGATCCGGGTCACCGGGTCGGGTTCCAGCCTCGCCTCCACGCCTGCGTCGCCGAGCAGCGCCTGGGTGAACTTGTCCCGGACGCTCACCGCCCGCGCCTGGCGCAGCGCACCGATCACCTCGTCGCGGAACGCCGGCTCGCGCTCGCCGAGCCCCACGCCGCCGACTGCGCGGAATTCCGTCTGCGAGCCCGCCGGCAGCGCATCGCGGGCGACGACGTAAGGCGCGCGACGACGCCAGCGCGGCGCAGCCTCCCCCAGCATGAAGGCCGCCTGGTCCGCGTCGCAATCGAGCAGTTCGCCGCCGACATGGGTCAGGTGCATCGGGCCGGACAGGGAATCGAGCGGGACGACCGCCGGCCCCGACCATGAGACGAGGTCGCGCGCGGCAAGGCCGGCGAAGACCGGCGGCTCGCCGCACGATGCCGCCGCCATGTGCGCCAGCAGGACGTCGCCGAGGTTGTGCCGGTCGAAGGCGCCGAACAGGACGTTCATCGCCTCACCGGTTCAGGGCTGCCCCGCCTGCTGCTGAACCAGGCAGTTCAGCATCGCCAGGTCGCGGGCGTCCGGCGGCGCCGCCGACTCGATGCCGAGGAAATGGCGGCGGAAGGCCGCCAGCGAGGCGACGGGATCGGCGACGCTGTAGCCGAGCAGCCGCAGGCCGAGGGTGGCGTCCGTGAGCGACGCGATGTCGGCCGGCGGCTCGCGGCACCATAGCCCGAAGCCCGCCGCGGCGAGGCGCTCCCACGGGAACAGCGCGCTCGGGTCGACCTTGCGGCCCGGCGCCACGTCGCCGTGCGCGAGGAAATTGGCCTGCGGGATGCGGTAGCGCAGCTCGAGGGCCGTCAGCAGCTGGATCAGGCGCTCGATCTGCGGCTCGGGGAAGGGCTCGGCGCCGTTGTTGTCCAGCTCGATGCCGATCGACGCCGAGTTCATGTCGGTGTCGCCCGCCCAGTAGGAGGCGCCCGCGTGCCAGGCGCGGGCGTTCTCGTCGACCAGCTGGTAGAGCGCGCCGTCGCGCCCGACCAGGTAATGCGCGCTGACCTTGCGCTCCGGATTGGTGAGCGTCGCCAGCGCCTCGTCCGCCGTATCGTCCGAAGTCTGGTGGATGATCACGTAGTTGGGATGGCGGATATCGAAGTTCGGCGACGGCACCTGGATCACGCCTTCGGCCGAGGGCGGCAGCCGCGCGCAGGCGGCGGCCAGCAGGCAGGCGGCGATGGCGGCCAGGCGCCTCATTCGGGGTCCCTGACCCGCTGCAACACGACTCTCATCCCGCCATGGTAACCGTTCGCGCGACTTCGCTACACTGCCGACTCCCGGCAAGAGGACGAGGAAGAGAAGAATGAAGCTCAAGCGGATCATCATCGGGTTCGCCGCGGCGGCCGCCGTCGCCGCCGCGGCGCATGCCGACGACGACGAGGCACGCTGGCTCGGCATCCTGACCAGGGATGCCGGAAGCCTGGGCGATCTCGCCTTCCCGGACAGCGGCGGGGAACTGGGCAGCTTCAGCGGCCTCAGCAACGCGCTGTTCAAGCCGAAGGGCGACGGGCCCTTCCCGGCCCTGGTGCTCGCCCATACCTGCGGCGGCATCCGCCCGGCGGAGATGCGCTACTGGATCGAGGCGGGACTGCAGGAAGGCTACGTCGTGCTCGTCGTCGACAGCATGCGCGGCAACCGCAACAATTGCTACGCGCCGGCACCCGTCCCTGCCGGGCGCCGGTTCAAGGATCTCTACGATGCCGCCAGGCACCTGTCGAAGCTGCCTTTCGTCGACGCATCGCGCATCGCCGAGATGGGCTTCTCGCAGGGCGCCCTCATGGCCGCCCTGCTGGCCAGCCCGAAGGCGAAGCAGGCGGTGGCGCCCGCCGCGCCGCGCTATGCCGCCAGCGTGGGACTCTACGGCACCTGCCGCTGGCCGGCCGGCTCGCTCAAGACGGCCAACTTCCAGATCACCTACCTGTTCGACGACAGCGACCGACCGCTGCTCTTCCTGATGGGCGACGAGGATCGCGAGACCCCGCCCGCGTACTGCGACGAGCCGCTGTCCCGATTGAAGGAAAAGGGCGCACCGGTGGAATGGCACCGCTATGCCGGCACGACGCACTGCTGGGACTGCTCCAGCATGGACGGCTTCAGCAAGATCGACCACAAGGGCGACCGCGTCTCGTACCGCTACGACAAGGCGATCACCGAGGATTCGCGCCTGCGCGCCTTCGACTTCCTGGCGCGCCGGCTGAAGGGCAGCTGAGCGGCCGTCAGGCCGCGACGCGGAACTGCGCGACGAGCCCCTGCAGCGTGATCGCCATGTCGCCGAGGTGATGCGCGGCGGCGGCGGTCTGGTTGACGGCCACGCTGTTCTCCTCGGACATCTGGGCGATGGTCTCGACGTTGCGCGCGATCTCGTTGCTGGCGGTGCTCTGCTCCTTGAGCGAGTAGGAAATGTCGCCGACCACCTGGACGACGCGGCCGGCCTCGGTGCTGATCTCGACGATCGAGCTGCCGGCCTGCTGCGCCAGCACGACGCCGTGCCCCGCCTGCGCCACGCCGCTGTCCATGCTGGCCACGGCATTGCGCGTGCCCTGCTGGATCTCGCCGATCATCGCGGCGATCTCCTGCGTCGACTTCGCCGTGCGCTCGGCCAGCTTGCGCACCTCGTCGGCGACCACGGCGAAGCCGCGGCCCTGCTCGCCGGCGCGCGCCGCCTCGATGGCGGCGTTCAGCGCCAGCAGGTTGGTCTGGTCGGCAATCTCGTTGATGACGTTCACGATCGCCGAGATCTCGCCCGACTGGCGCTCCAGCACCTGGATGATCTCCGACGAGTGCCTGACCGAGTTCTCGATGTTCGCCATCTCGGACGCCGCGTTCTGGATCACCTCGCTGCCCTGGGTCGACAGTTCGCCGGAATGCGTCGAGATGCGGGAAGCCTCGGCGGCGCGTTCCGCGACCTGGTCGATGCTGACCGTCAGTTCCTCCACGGCGGCGGCCATCGAGGACGCCGCTTCGGACTGCTGGCGCGAGCTGTCGGCCACCTGGTTGGACGACGCCGACAGTTCCTCGGCGGTCGCCGAGACGCGCTCGGCCTCCCCCTGGATCGCCGTCACGATGGCCGTGAGCTTCTCCTGCATTTCCTTCATCGCGGCCATCATGCTCGTGGTGTCGCCCGGACGCACCGCGACCGCGAGCGTCAGGTCGCCGCCGGCGATGGCATGGGCGATATCCATGGCATAGGCGGGTTCGCCGCCGAGCTGCCGGGTGATCGAGCGCACCGTCGCGAAGCCGATGGCAGCGGCCACCGCCAGCAGGATCGCCGCGGCGACGCCCATCAGCCACAGCGCACGGTCGTACTGGTCCTCGGCCGCTGCGACGGCCTCGTCGATCAGCCGGACCTGGAACTTGGTGATGTCGTCCAGCGCCGCCAGGTAGACCTTCTGCGCCGGGCGGACGTCGGCGAACAGCGCGGCGACCGCCTCGTCCCTGTGGCCGTCCTTGATCGCCTGCAGCGCCTTGTTGATGGCGGCGCCATACGGCTTGCGGGTTTCCGTCACCTTCTCCAGCAGCGCCTTGCCCTGCGCCGACGTGATCATCGCGGCCAGCCTGGCCAGATGCTCGGACACCGCCTTGCGCGAGTTCTCGAGGTTCGCCAGCTCGGCGGCCAGATCGTCCGGCCGGCCGACCAGCATGGCGTTGCGCAGCGAACGCGCCGTCTGGTTGGCGTTGTCGGTCACGCCCTTGACGACCAGGATCTTCGGGACCCGGTCCTTGGCCAGCGTATCCATGCTGTCCTTCAGGTGCGACAACAGGGACACCGCCAGCAGCACGCTGGCGACGAGTCCCAGGCCGAGGATCGAAAATACGATGCCTAGCCGCTGGGCGACGGTGAGGTTGCTGAGCATGACTGTTCTCCGTGTTTCTCGAGGCGCGGGCCTCTTGTCTCTTGTAATGGATGGAGCGCGACGCCGGGTCGGCCGCCCGGTTTCCCCTGATGCCGACATGGCTTGAGCGGATTCGGAGTTTGCCGTCCCGGGCATGACAGGGGCAATACCGGTTTCCGGGTATTCTTTCGCCGCGCTGACGGCCGAACTTCCGCCCCGCCACCCGGGTCTTGTATGCTTGCCGCCCCGATCATCGCTCAGTCCCGCCATGCCGCTTTCCGCCGAACAACTGGCCCATGCCCGCCGCCTGCTCGATTTCATCGACGCCAGTCCCACGCCCTGGCACGCCGTGGCCAGCGCCGAGGCGCGGCTGCGCGAACGCGGCTTCGTCCGCCTCGACGAGGGCGAGCGCTGGTCGCTCGCCGCGGGCGGCCGCTACTATGCGGTGCGCGGCGGCGCCTCCCTGATCGCCTTCGTGCTCGGCTCCCGCCCGCCGGCGGAAGCCGGCTTCCGCATCGTCGGCTCGCATACCGACTCGCCGGGCCTGCGCCTCAAGCCACGCCCGGCGCTGGCCGGCGACGGCATGCTGCGGCTCGCGGTGGAGGTCTATGGCGGGCCGATCCTCGCCACCTTCGCCGACCGCGACCTCGGCCTTGCCGGCCGTGTGGTGGTGCGCACCGCCGCCGGGCCGGAGTCCCGGCTGGTGCGCTTCGACCGGCCGCTGCTGCGGCTGCCCAACCTGGCGATCCACATGAACCGCGAGGTCAACGAGCAGGGACTGAAGTTCAACAGGCAGACCGAACTGCCGCTGATGCTGGGCCTGCTGGAAGACGAGAAGGCCGGCGAAGCCGCGCTGCGCAAGCTGCTGGCGCAGGGCGCGCGGGCGGAAGCCGGCGACCTGCTGAGCTGGGACCTCGCGGCCTACGACATGCAGCCGGGCTGCCTGTGGGGCGCCGACGAGGAGTTCATCGCCAGCAGCCGCCTCGACAACCTGTGCTCCTGCCATGCCGCGCTGCAGGCGCTGATGGAAACCGCGCGTCCCGGGGCCACCTGCGTCGCCGCCCTGTTCGACCACGA
>DASVZD010000448.1:0-5534 GCA_036391815.1 Rhodocyclaceae bacterium | reverse complement strand
CGCGAACCCGGGCCGCTGTGGCCGGCCATCGACAACGATTGTGAGACAAGGAGTCAATCTACATGAGCAGGCATCCCGTATTCGAAAACATCCGCGCCCGGCACCGGACCTGGCTGGTGACCGGCGCCGCCGGCTTCATCGGCTCGCACCTCGTCGAGACGCTGCTGAAGCACGAGCAGACCGTCATCGGGCTGGACAACTTCTCCACCGGCAAGCGCGAGAACGTCGAGGCCGTCATCGAGAGCGCCGGCCCGCTGCGCGCCGGCCGCTTCCGCATGATCGAGGGCGACATCCGCGACTTCGCCACCTGCGCCGAAGCCTGCGCCGGCATCGACATCGTGCTGCACGAGGCCGCCATCGGCAGCGTGCCGCGCTCGATGGCCGATCCGCTCGCCGCCAACGCCACCAACATCGACGGCTTCCTCAACATGCTGGTCGCCGCGCGCGACGCCCAGGTGTCGCGCTTCGTGTACGCCGCATCCAGCTCGACCTACGGCGACCGCGGGCGCATCCCGATGGTGGAATCCGACATCGGCCGCCCGCTGTCGCCCTACGCGCTGACCAAGTACGTCGACGAGCTGTATGCCGACGTGTTCGCCCGCTGCTACGGCGTGCCGTCGATCGGACTGCGCTACTTCAACGTGTTCGGCCCGCGCCAGGACCCCGACGGCGACTACGCCGCGGTGATCCCGAAATGGATCGGCGCGCTGATCCAGGACCAGGACGTCTGGATCAACGGCGACGGCACCACGGCGCGCGACTTCTGCTACATCGAGAACGTCGTGCAGGCGAACCTGCTGGCCGCCGTCACCGACGACCCGGCCGCCATCAACCAGGTGTACAACGTCGGCCGCGGCGAACAGACCACGCTGGAGGAGCTGTTCCAGATCATCCGCCTGCTGCTCGCCGCCTATCGGCCCGCGGTGATGGGACGGCATGCGCTGCATCGCGACTTCCGTCCCGGCGACATGCACCTGTCCCAGGCCGACATCTCCAAGGCGCGCTCGCTGCTCCACTACGAGCCGGCCTGGGACGTGCGCGAAGGCATGAAGTGGACCATCGACGCCTACGTCGCGGCGCTCGCCCCATCCGAGCTGCCGCTGGCGGCGCTCGACGAACAGCCGCGCCACGTCGCCACCGAGGTCGCGCCATGAACTTCGCGGCCGAGGAAACGCGCCCCGCGGACCCGGCGGCGGACGCCCAGGCCGCCGGCACCGTGGCGGTGGTCGGGCTCGGCTACGTCGGCCTGCCGGTCGCCGTCGCCTTCGGCCGCCTGCGGCCGACCATCGGCTACGACGCCGCGGCGGCCAAGGTGGACAGCCTGGCGCGCGGCATCGACGCCAACGGCGAGGTCGCTCAGACCGAGCTGCGGACCGCCGAACAGCTCACGTTCACGGCCGACCCGGCCGAACTGCGCCGCGCCGACATGGTGATCGTCGCCGTGCCGACGCCGGTCGACGCTGCGCACCAGCCCGACTTCGCGCCGCTGGCGTCGGCCACCGAGGCGGTCGGACGCAACCTCAAGCCGGGCGCCACCGTGGTCTACGAGTCGACCGTCTATCCGGGCGCCACCGAGGAGATCTGCGTGCCGATCCTCGAGCGCGCCTCCGGCATGCGCTGGCGCAGCGACTTCCATGTCGGCTACTCGCCCGAGCGCATCAATCCCGGCGACCGGGAGCACAGCTTCACGCGCATCGTGAAGGTCGTCTCCGGCGACGACGCCGCCACCCTGGACAAGGTCGCCGAGCTGTACGGCTCGGTGGTCACGGCCGGCGTCTATCGCGCGCCGTCGATCCGCGTCGCCGAGGCCGCCAAGGTGATCGAGAACACCCAGCGCGACCTCAACATCGCGCTGGTCAACGAGCTGGCGATCATCTTCGACCGGCTGGGGCTGGACACCATGGAAGTGCTGCGCGCCGCGGCCACCAAGTGGAACTTCCAGCCGTTCACGCCCGGCCTGGTCGGCGGCCACTGCATCGGCGTCGATCCCTACTACCTGACGCACAAGGCCGAGCTGTCCGGCTACCACCCCGAGGTGATCCTCGCCGGGCGCCGCATCAACGACGGCATGGGCTCGTTCATCGCCCGCAAGGCGGTGCAGCAGATGATCCACGCCGGCCGCAGCATCAAGGGCGCGCGCGCCATCATCCTGGGGCTGACCTTCAAGGAGAACTGCTCCGACATCCGCAATTCGAAGGTGGTCGACATCGTGCGCGAGCTGGGCGAATTCGGCGTCGAGGTGCTGGTGCACGACCCGCAGGCCGATCCCGACGAGGCGCTGCGCGAATACGGCCTGCGCCTGTGCGCCTGGGACCGGCTGCCCGCCGCCGACGGCCTCATCCTGGCCGTGCCGCACCGCGAGTTCCTGGCGTTGCCGGCGGCCGACATCGCGCGCAAGATCGTCCGCCGCGGCTGCCTGATCGACGTCAAGTCGGCGCTCGATCCGCAGCCGTTCTGCCACGAAGGCATCTCCGTATGGCGGCTGTAGGCGGCAGCGCGGCCTCGCGCCAGCGCGCGCGCTGGCGCATGCGGCGCCGCCAGCCGCGGCTGCGCATCGGCCTGTTCGCCGACGATCCGATGCAGCCGCGCTGGATGGTCGAGGCCTTCGCGCGCATCGCCCGGTCCGATTTCGCCGACGTCGTGCTGATCGCCGCGCGGCGCAGCGGCAAGCCGCCCAAGCCGTGGCTATGGCGCGCCTGCACGCGGCTCGACCGCGCCCTGTTCGCCCGCGGCGACGACCCCTCCGAGCCCGCGCTGCTGCGCGCGGCCATGCCGCTGGCGCGCCACGAGAAGTGCCGCGACGCGCCCGGCGAGATGCTGGCCGCCTGGCGGCGCTCCGGCCTCACCGACATGCCGCTCGACGTCGTCTTCGCGCTGGGCGACGTCGACGTCCATGAACTGGAATCGGTGGCCCGCTACGGCGTCTGGCGCTGGTGCTTCGGCGCCGCGCACGACGGCCACGAGGACCTGGCCGGCTGGCGCGAAGTGGCGCACGGCGAGCCGATCACCGAGTCCGGCCTGCGCGTGTCGATGCGCGGGCGGCCCGATCGCCTGCTGCACCAGTCGCGCTCGCGCACCTACCAGTTCTCGGTGGCGAAGAACCGCGCCAACCTGTTCCGCAAGACCGCGCTGTTCGCCGAGCGCGAACTGCGCCTGCTGCACCGCCTCGGGGAACTGCACATGGCGCGCAGCGGCACGCCGCTGTTCGCCGCCGCCTCGCGCGGCGCCGAGCCGGCGCCGCGCAGCGCCGAGATCCTGCGCGGCTTCTTCGGCGTCGGCGGCCGCATCCTCAAGCGCGGGCTGCAGAAGATGACCTGCATCGACCAGTGGTTCCTCGCCTACCGCTTCGGCCTGCCGGCCTGCGACGGCGACCTCTCGCGCTACGTGCGCCTGCTGCCGCCCAAGGACCGCATCTGGGCCGATCCGTTCCCGCTCGAGCGCCACGGCCGCCACTTCATCTTCTTCGAGGAGGTTCCGTTCGCCACCGGCAAGGGCCACATCGCGGTCATCGAGATCGGCGAGGACGGCCGCCGCAGCGAGCCGGTCACCGTGCTGCAGCGCTCGTTCCACCTGTCCTATCCGTTCCTCATCGAGCACGAGGGCACGCTGTTCATGGTGCCCGAGAGCGGCCAGAACCGCAGCGTCGACCTCTACCGCTGCATGCGCTTCCCCGACGTCTGGCGCTTCGAGAAGACCCTGCTGCGCGACCTGCCCTGCGCCGACGCCACCTTCCATCGCAGCGGCGAGCGCTGGTGGATGTTCGTCAACAGCGGTGCCGAGGGCACCGAGCTCTACGACGAGCTGCACCTGTTCTACGCCGACGACCTGCTCGGCGAATGGCACGCCCACCCGGCCAACCCGGTCAAGTCAGACGTCTATGGCGCACGCCCGGCCGGCGCGCTCTACCTGCGCGACGGCGTGCTGCACCGCCCGGCGCAGATCTGCGCGCCGCTCTACGGCAGCGGGCTCAGCATCGCCCGCGTGCACGAGCTGACGCCGAGCAGCTACGTCGAGACCGAGGTGGCGCGCATCCTGCCGCCGCAGGACCAGGGCGTGCTCGGCATCCACACCTTCAACCGCAGCGGGCGGCTGGGCGTCATCGACGGCTTCGCCCGCCGCAGCCGGTGGCCGTGATGGAGCGCCCGATCGCCATCGTGCTGTCGCCGTCGCGCGACGCCATGAGCGGCGTCAGCACGCACCTCAACCTGATGGTGGCGTCGCAGCTGTCGCGCGACTTCGCGCTGATCCACTTCCAGGTCGGCAGCGAGGGCCGCCGCGAGACGCCGCTGGCCCGCCTCTGGCGCCTGCTCGCCGGTCCGCTGCTGCTGGCACTGCGCATCCTCGCGTCCGATGCCGACGTGGTGCACATCAACACCTCGCTGAACCGCCGCGCCTGGTGGCGCGACCTCGGCCACCTGCTGGCGGCGAAGGCCTGCGGCGCCCGCGTCGTCTACCAGGTGCACGGCGGCGCGCTGCCGCAGCGTTTCGCGCGCCTGGCGCGCGTGCCCGAGGCGCTGCTGCGGCGCGTGCTGGAATTGCCCGACGCCGTGGTGGTGCTGGCCAGCTGCGAATTCTCCGCCTACCGCAGCTTCCTGCCCGGGCAGAACGTGCTGGCCGTCCCCAACGCCATCGACGTGCGCCCGTTCCGCCCCGAGCTGCGTCCGCGGCGGCAGGCCGGCGACCCGCTGCGGCTGGTCTCGATCGGCCGCCTGGCACCGGAGAAGGGCCTCGCCGAGGCGCTCGAGGGACTCGCCATGGCGCGCCGGCGCGGCGTCGAGGCGACGCTGGCGATCGCCGGCAGCGGCCCGCTGGAGGCCGAATTGCGGCGCCAGGCGGCCCGCCTCGGACTCGGCGACGCGGTGCGCTTCGTCGGCCCGGTGTTCGACGCCGCCAAGGCCGCGCTGCTGCAGTCGGCCGACGCCCTGGTGCTGCCCAGCCATTTCGAGGGGCTGCCCTACGCGCTGCTCGAGGGCATGGCGGCGGGACTGCCGGTCATCACCACGCGCGTCGGCGCCATCCCGGACGTCGTCGAGCACGGCGTGCACGGCTTCTTCGTCGCCATCCGCAGCCCGCGCGGCATCTGCCGCGCCATCGAGCGGCTGGCGCGCGACCGCGCCCTGGTCGCGGTGATGGGCCTGGCGGGCAGGCGGCGCGTGCTGCAGCGCCATTCGCTCGACCGGCTGGCGGACGAGTTCGCCCAGCTCTACCGCTCCGTGTGCGCGCGCCCCGCCGCGCCGGCCGGGGCCTGAGGGAGAAACGCCAATGTGCGGCATCGCCGGATGGGTGGCGCCGGCCGACTCGGCCTGGGATCGCCGGGCGATGGCCGGCATGCTGGCCGCCATCGCCCACCGCGGCCCCGACGGCGAGGGCATCTATGCCGCGGCCGCCGCCGAGGGGCGCCAGGTCTGGCTCGGCCATCGCCGCCTGGCGATCATCGATCCGCAGGGCGCGCGCCAGCCGATGTGCGACGCCGAGGCCGGCCTGGCGCTGGTGTTCAACGGCGAGATCTACAACTTCCGCGAGCTGCGCGCGCA
>DASVZD010000447.1:0-1838 GCA_036391815.1 Rhodocyclaceae bacterium | reverse complement strand
CTTGTCGAGCACCGAGAGGTCCTTCTCGGCACGGCTGCCGAGGTGCAGCAGCAGCGTGGCGTCGCCGCCGTCGTCGAGGATCATGTTCGAGTAGCCGCCATCCGGCCATTCGAAGATGCGATGGGTGTAGTCCCAGTAGTCCTTGAGCGACTCGCCCTTGACGGCGAAGACCGCGACGCCGTCCTTGGCGATGGCGGCGGCGGCGTGGTCCTGCGTCGAGAAGATGTTGCACGAGGCCCAGCGCACCTGGGCCCCGAGGGCAGTCAGCGTCTCGATCAGCACGGCGGTCTGGATCGTCATGTGCAGCGAGCCGGTGATGCGCGCGCCCTTGAGCGGCTGGCTCTTGGCGTATTCCTCGCGGATCGCCATGAGGCCCGGCATTTCGGTCTCGGCGATGCGGATTTCCTTGCGGCCCCAATCGGCGAGATTGAGGTCGGCGACGACGAAGTCCTTGAGTTCAGTCACAGCGTTCATGCGGATTCCTTTGAACATGTGACCGGGAGGGAAACGGCGGGGCGCTTGGCTCCCCGGCTCACCCGTTCCCCGCGCCCGGCACGGGTTGGTCAGGTGAGCGCCGTTCTCTTGAAGACCGAGCCTGGGAGGGAACCTCTCGCAGCGCTCCTCGGAATGGGCGCGATTATACGGCTTCGCCCGCCGGGCGTCATCCGCCGTCGGCGGCGTCCGGAAGATCCATGTCGCGGGCGCGCGCATAGGCGCAGTAGTGGTGGACGACGCGCTCCAGTTCGTCGAAGTCCTCGGCGGCTTCGACTTCCTCGATCAGCTGGTCGCGCATGCGCAGCATGCGGCACTCAAGCATCGCGTCGGGATCGGCCGGGGCGTCGGCCTGGCCCTTCTGGCATTTGGCCTGGATGGCGAGGACTTCCGCCAATGTCGCGCGTTCTCGCAGCACCTGGGCTTCTTCTGGCGTGAGGTCGCAAAGATCGATGCACTGCTGCATGGATAGCATGGGTGTTCTCCTCCGGGCGGGCCCAGCGGAGAAAGCTAGCGGCAAAGGCCGCGCGGGTGGATGAAATTTTTTGCGGGTCCTCAAACCCCGGTACTAATGGGGAAGTCCCGCGCCGCGAGAGAAACCTCTTGCGCTGAATCCGTTAAGCGGGAATCATGCGACGTTTTCTCAGCGGGAAATCGTGATGTCCGACCAAGATTCCACCCCCTCCGCACTCGAGCGCTACACGGCGATCGGCGCCGGCGTGCCGCTGCTGCTCATCGCCATGTCGATGCTCGGCTGGGGCGTGCGCCTCGTGGCGGCCGGCCTGCGGGAGGCCGCGTGGCCGCCCGGCCTCGAGAAGCTGCTGCTGCCCATCGTCATCACGGCGGCAGTCGTCGGATTCGGCGGCTGGCGGCTGCTGCTGCTCGGCGTGCCGGCGCGCATCGGCGGCCAGTCGCTCGGCCGGCTGATCCTGACCGGCTTCGGCGCTGCGGCCGTTCTCGGCGCACTGCTCTAGTTCCGGAAAGCAAAACGGCCGGCGCAAGGCCGGCCGTTCTCGACAACCGCTGAGAATTACAGCCCGGCGTCGCTGCGCAGCGCGTTCGCCTTGTCGGTGGCCTCCCACGTGAATTCCGGCTCGTCGCGGCCGAAGTGGCCGTAGGCGGCGGTCTTCTCGTAGATCGGGCGCAGCAGGTCGAGCATCTGGACGATGCCCTTCGGACGCAGGTCGAAGTGCTTCTTCACCAGCGCGGCGATGGTGTCGTCGGGCACCTTGCCGGTGCCGAAGGTCGTGACCCAGACGCTGGTCGGCTCGGCGACGCCGATGGCGTAGGAGACCTGCACCTGGCAGCGCGCGGCGAGGCCGGCGGCGACGATGTTCTTCGCCACG
>DASVZD010000446.1:0-11405 GCA_036391815.1 Rhodocyclaceae bacterium | reverse complement strand
TGTTGGCCCAGGGGCTGCCGACGAAGGTGCCTTCGCCGGCGAGCTTGGAGATCTCGAACAGCTTCGGCGAGTTGAAGCCGTTGCCGCCGATGAAGGGCGCCTTGATGCCCAGGGAGCGGGCCTGCAGCATGATGTTAGCGGCTTCCTCGGCGAGGCAGGAGCAGACCACGGCGTCGGGGTTGGTGCTCTTGATCTTGGTCAGCTGCGCCTTGAAGTCGACGTCGCCCTTGACGTAGGTCTCCGTCGTCGTCACGGGAATCTTCTGGTCTTCGAGCACCTTCTTGAAGACGTCGTAGCCGCTCTTGGTGAAGGCGTCGTCGTTGCCGTAGATCACGGCGACCTTCTTGATCTTGTAGTGCTTGGCGGCCGTGGCCACCGTGACCGGCAGCACGTCGGATTCCATCACCGAGTCGCGGAAGATGTAGGGGCCGATGTCGGTGATGCCGTTGGCCGTGTTGGAGGTGCCGAAGGCGACGACCTTGGCGGCGTTGGCCACCGGGCCGGCGGCGAACATCGAGTTCGACAGCGTCGGGCCGAAGATCATCAGGACCTTGTCCTGGAAGATCAGCTTCTTGAAGACGTTGATGGCCTCTTCCTTCTTGCCCTGCTCGTCTTCGATGACCAGCTGCAGCTTGTTGCCGTTTACGCCGCCCTTGGCGTTGATCTCGTCGGCGGCGAGCTGGAAGCCGTTGCGGATCGCGACGCCGTACTGCGCCGCGCCGCCCGTCAGGGCCTCGGCGACGCCGATCTTGATGTCGGCGGCAACTGCTGTGGCAGAGACGAAAGCGGCGGCGAGCGCGGCGATTTTGGATATTTTCATGGCTTGGCCTCGGGCGGTTGCGGGAAGGAAAGGCGCAAGAATATCAAGACGGCAAAGGCCAGGCAATGCGGTTTTCCGCGATGCCGCGCGGCTTTCAGCCGAGGTAGGCGGCCAGCACGCGCTCGTCGCGGCGCAATTCGGCCGGCGTGCCGGCGGTCACGATGCGGCCGCGCTCCATCACGTAGGCATGGTCGGCGACGTCGAGCGCGCTTTGCGCGAACTGCTCGACCAGCAGCAGCGTGATGCCCTCGGACTTCAGGCGCCGGATGGTGGCGAAGACTTCCTGGACGATGACGGGGGCCAGGCCCATCGACGGTTCGTCGAGCAGCATGACCTTCGGCCGCGCCATCAGCGCGCGGGCGATGGCCAGCATCTGCTGCTCGCCGCCGGAGAGCGTGCCGGCCGCCTGGTGGCGCCGCTCGCGCAGGCGCGGGAAGAGGTCGTAGGCGCGCTCGAGTTCCGCCGTCGCCCTGGCCCTGAAGCCGAAAAAGCGCGGCAGGCCAGGATAGGCGCCGAGCAGCAGGTTGTCCTCCACCGACAGCGGTCCGAACACCTTGCGCCCTTCCGGCGAGTGCGCGAGGCCGAGCCGGGCGATGCGCGATGCCGGCAAGCCTTCGATGGCCGCGCCGCCCAGCAGCACGCGGCCCTGGCGGGGCTTCAGCAGGCCGCAGATGGCGCGCATGGTGGTGGTCTTGCCCGCGCCGTTGGCGCCGATCAGCGCCACCACCGCGCCGGCGCCGACTTCCAGCGAGACGCCGGTGAGCACCTCGGCGGTGCCGTAGCCGGCGTGGAGATCTTCGACACGAAGCATTCAGCCCTCCGCCGCCAGCGGTTCGTCCGCCGTCTCGGGCGACGCCCCGAGATAGGCCTCGATCACGCGCGGATTGCGCTTGACCGTCTCGGGCGCACCCTCGGCGATGATGCGGCCGCCGTCGAGCACGGTGACCGTGTCGCACAGGTCGCTCACGACATCCATGTGGTGCTCGATCAGCACGATGGTGACGCCCAGGTCGTGCACGCGGCGGATGATGGCGGTCAGCGCCGCGACGTCGGGTCGCGACAGGCCCGCGGCCGGCTCGTCGAGGATCAGCAGTTCGGGCTGGCGCGCCAGGGCGCGTGCGATCTCGAGGAAGCGCTGCGCACCGTAAGTGAGGTCCTTGGCCTTGGTGCACGCCTGCTCCGCGAGGCCGACGAGTTCGAGCAGCGCCAGCGCCGCGGCCTGTGCGCGGCGCTCCTCCAGCCGCGCGAAGCCCAGCAGCACCAGCGGCAGCGGCGTATGGAACACCCCCTTGAGGGCGACCATCACGTTGTCGAGCGCGGAGAGCTCGCCGAACAACTGCAGGTTCTGGAAGGTGCGCGCGATGCCGGCGCCGGCGACGCGGTAGAGGCTGCCGCGCGGCAGCGGCTCGCCGTGCAGCCGGATCTCGCCGCCGCCCGGCGCATAGAGCCCCGAGATGACGTTCACCACGGTCGACTTGCCGGAGCCGTTCGGCCCGATCAGTCCGTGGACCTGGCCCGAGCGCACCGTCGTCGTCACCCCGTCGACCGCCGCGACGCCGCCGAAATGGCGCTCGAGCCTGTGGAGCTCGAGCAGCGGCTGGCCGTCGGGCTGGCGCGCCGGCAGCACGGCGGCAAGCGGCGCCGCCGCCGGCAGCGCGGGCGGCGCGACCTGGAACAACCGGGCCAGCATGCCGGCGGCGAAGCCCATCACCCCCTCGGGCAGTCCGACCACCACCGAGAACAGCATCAGCGCGAAGATCGCCTTGCGCCAGTCCTCGGTGTTCGTGACCACCAGGCTGCCCGCCAGCAGCAGGCCCATGGCGACGACCGGCGCCAGCGCCTGGAACGGCTGCGCCGTCTTCTTCGTCAGGCCGCGCACCGCGGCGAAGACCGCCACCGCCAGGCCGACGCCCGAGAAGATCTGGAACAGCAGGCGATTCGACAGCAGGTTGGGCAGCAGCACGATCAGCGCCGCCCCCAGGAACGCGCCCCACAGGCTCTTGCGGCCGCCGAGCACGACGCCGAGCAGGAGGATCACCATCAGCTCGTAGGTGAAGCTCTGCGGCTGCAGGTACTGGAAGTTGAAGGCGTAGAGGCCGCCCGCCAGGCCGCCGAGCGAGGAGCCGACGGCGAAGGCGACCACCTTGTGGCCGTACGCGGAAACGCCCATGGCGTCGGTCGCGATCGGGCTGTCGCGCAGCGCCTCGAAGGCGCGGCCCCAGCGCGAGGACAGCAGGTTGCGCATGGAGATCCACACCAGCGCCAGCAGCAGCAGGCACAGCCAGTAGAAGTCCGCCGCGTCGATGGAGACCCCCAGCAGCGGCGGACGCGGCACGGTCAGTCCCTGTGCGCCCTGCGTCAGGCTCTCCCATTCGTTGAGCACCGTCGTCGTCAGTGCGCCGAAGCTCAGCGTCGCCAACGCGAACTGCGGACCTTCGAGGCGCAGCGCGGGCAGCGCCAGCAGGCCGCCGCAGACGAAGCAGACCGCCGCCGCGATCGCCAGCGCGGCCGGCATGCCGCCGCCGAGCAGGGTCACGGTGAGGCCGGCCGCATAGGCGCCGATGCCGAGGAAGGCGGCATGGCCGAGGTTGACTTGGCCGAGGTAGCCGACGGTGACGTCGAGCCCGATCAGCAGAATGCCGTAGATGGCGAGCAGCGTCAGCAGGCCGAGCGCGAACGGGTTGGTGACCGCCAGCGGCACGGCCGCGAGCAGCGCCAGCCCGGCGATCTCGGCGCCGCGCACCAGCAGGAAGCGCTTCCAGTCCGCGGCCGTCATACTTTCCGGATCGCCGTCTTGCCGAACACGCCGGTCGGGCGCACGGCGAGCGCGAGGATCAGCAGCACCAGGCCCGGCGCCTCGCGCCAGCCGCTGCCGAGGTAAAGGCTGGCCAGGCCCTCCAGCGCACCGAGGAACAGGCCGACGACGACGACGCCGAAGCCGGAATCGAGGCCGGCGACCACCGCCACGGAGAAGGCCTTGAGGATCATCGCCGAGGCCATGGTGGGGCCGACGGTGGTGATCGGCGAGATGAGGATGCCGGCGACCGCGGCCACCGCGCCGGACAGCGCATACGACAGCTTCACCGTTCCGGTCGCCGAGATGCCCATCAACTCGGCGGCGTCGCGGTCCGCGGAGACGGCCTCGAACGCCTTGCCGAGCAGCGTCTTGCGCTTGAACAGCTCGATCAGGCCCATGATGGCGAAGACGCCGACGGCGACGGAGATCTCCACCGGCGTCACATCGACGCCGAAGAAATTGACCGGATCCTCCGGAATCGGCGTCGGGAACGGACGGTCGTCGCGGCCCCAGAGGTTCTCCGCCGAGGAGAAGAACAACAGGCCGAGGATGATGGTCAGCAGGATCCAGCCCTCGGACCGCTGCTCGAGCGCCAGCCGCACGGCGGCGCGCTCGACGACGAGGCCCATCAGCGCGCCGAACAGGATGCCGCCCGGCACCATCGCCCAGTAGGGCAGGCCCCAGTTCATCAGCGTCAGGCTGAAGAAGGCGGAGATCATGACCAGCTCGCCCTGGCCGAAGTTGATGCTCTTGCTGGTGGCGAAGGTCAGCTGGAAGCCGTAGGCGACGAGCGCGTACACGAGGCCCATGAGAGCCCCGCTGACGACGATCTGGGCGATTACCGAGAAATCCATGGGTGCAAAAAATTTCGGGGGGCCATGCCCCCCGAAAGTGTAACGCCCTTTACTTGCCTCCCGCTTCCTTGATCAGGCGTTCGCGGTCGGCGGCATTGGCGAACACGACGCGGCCGTCCTCCACCTCGCCCATCACGACCTGCTGGCGGCGGAAGGCTTCGTGCGTCTGCTCGTCCATGGGATTCCACTTGCTGTACGGATGCTTCCACACGGCGATCACGCCGCGCACCGGATCCTTGAGGTCCTCGAGCGCCGCCTTGATCTTGTGCGTGTCGGCGCTCTTGGCCTGCTTGACCGCGGCGGCGAACACCAGCACGGCGTCGTAGCCCTGTGCGGCCGACATCGGCGAGGGAATGCGCTGCACGTTGTAGGCCTTGTGGTAAGCATCGATGAAGGCCTTCGCCTTGGGCGTGATGGGCGCCTCGATGAAGGTCTGCGGCATCAGCGTGCCGTTGCCGTTCTTGCCGGCGTTGTCGATGAAGTTCGACATCGACAGCGTCCAGCCCCCGATCAGCGGCGCCTTGTAGCCGATCTTGGCCATGCCGTTGGCGACCGCGGCGAGCTCGGGCCCGATGCCCCAGATCAGCACCGCCTGGGCGCCGGCCTGCTTGCAGTGCAGCAGCTGCGCCGTCATGTCCTTGTCGCCGATGTTGAACTTCTCGGTCGCCACCACGTTGAGCTTGTTGCCTTGCGCCTTGATCTGGTTGATCAGGTCGTCGCGGCCCGAGACGCCGTAGTTGGTCGAATCGTGCAGGATCGCGACCTTGTTGAACTTGCGATTGATGGCCTCCTCAACCACCATCGCCGTCTGGATGCCGTCATCCGCCGAGAAGCGGAAGATCGAGAGTTCCTTCGGGCCGTTGGCGCCCGCCCACTGCATCATCGAAGCCGAGCCGGCGGCCGGCGTGATGATCTTGGTGATGCCCTTCTCCTGCAGGAACTTGTCGCCCGCCAGCACCACGCCGGTGTTGACGGTGCCGATGACAGCGGCGAGATCGCTCGTGGCGGCAAGCTCCTGGCCGATCAGCGCGCCGCGCTCGTTCTTGGCCTCGTCGTCGCGCTCGATCACCTCGATCTTCATCTTCTTGCCGCCGACATCGATGCCGCCCGCTGCGTTGATCTCGCCGATGGCCAGCTTGGCGCCATCGCGCATGGAAACGCCCATCGGGGCGGAACCGCCGGTGAACGGACCGGTGATCGCGATCTTGACGGTATCGGCGGCGAACGCCGAGCCGGCCGTCAGACCGAACAGCGCCGCGGCAATCAGGGTATGCCTCTTCATGCTCTCTCTCCTTCGGTTGTTGTTGGTGCCGGCCCTTGCGAACCGGATGAAGCTATTCTTTATGCGCCCCGCTCCTTACGTCAACCTTTCGAGCGCGGGAAAGTTCAGTTCCCTGCCACCGTCATGCGGTCGATCAGAATCGAACCCGACTGCTTGGACCCGCGCACCACCATATCCTTGCCGATCGCCGCGATGCCGCCGAACATGTCCTTGAGGTTGCCGGCAATGGTGATCTCGTGAACCGGGTAGGCGATCTCGCCGCCCTCGACCCAGTAGCCGGCGGCGCCGCGCGAGTAGTCGCCATTGACGTAGTTGATGCCGTGCCCGAGCAGTTCGGTGACCAGCAGGCCGGTGCCCATTTCCCTCAGCAGGCCGCGGAAGTCGAGATCGCCGGGGCGCAGGATCAGGTTGTGGCTGCCGCCGGCGTTGCCGGTCGTCTCCATGCCGAGCTTGCGCGCCGTGTAGGTCGACAGGAAGTAGCCCTGCACGACGCCGCCTTCGACCACGTTGCGATCGCGGGTGGCGACGCCGTCGTCGTCGAACGGGCTCGACGCCAGCCCCTTGGCCAGGTGCGGCCGCTCCTCGAGGCGCACGAAGGAGGGGAACACCTGCTTGCCGAGCGAATCGACCAGGAAGGAGGACTTGCGGTAGAGCGAGCCGCCGCTGACGGCGTGCACGAAGCTGCCGATCAGCCCGGTCGCCAGCGGCGCCTCCAGCAGCACCGGCACCTGGCAGGTCTTGAGCTTCCTCGCCTTGAGGCGCGACAGCGCGCGCCGCGCCGCATATTCGCCGATGGCCTCCGGCGCGGCGAGGTCGCGCGGATCGCGATGGCCGGAGTACCAGTCGTCGCGCTGCATGTCCTTGCCCTTGCCGGCGATCGGCGACACCGACAGGTAATGGCGCGACGTCGAATAGCCGTCCATGAAGCCCAGGCTGTTGGCCGAGACGAAATGCGACTGCTGCGCCGAGACGCTGCCGCCCTCCGAGTTGGTGACCAGCGGGCTCACCGCGTAGGCGGCCTGTTCGCAGCGGCGCGCCAAGTCGATGGCCTCCTCGACCGGCAGGTCCCAGGGGAAGAACAGGTCGAGGTCCATCGGCTCCTTCGCCAGCAGCGCCGGCTCCGGCAAGCCGGCGCACGGATCCTCGGCGGTAAAGCGCGCGATCGACAGCGCCGCTTCCACGGTGGCGCGCACCGCCGCTCCGGAGAAGTCGGAACTCGACGCATGGCCGCGGCGCGTGCCGAGGTAGACGGTGACGCCGATGCCCTTGTCGCGGTTGTATTCGATGGTCTCCACTTCGCCGCGGCGCACCGTGACCGACTGGCCGATGGCCTCCGATACATCGGTCTCGCAGGCGCTGGCGCCGAGCTTGCGCGCATGGTCGAGGACGGATTGCGCCAGTTCGCGCAGGCGCTCTTGCGAGTAGCTGAAGTCGTTGCCGGACATGGGGAAGGGGACGTGATGCGAAGGCTATAATCATACCCGTGCAAGATATCGACTCCCCCGAAAAGCCGAGCAAGTCGCAGAAAAAGCGCGAAATGACCGCGTTGCAGGAATTAGGCGCCGAGCTCGTGGCGCTCGGCCGCGACCAGCTCGCCCGCATCGAACTGCCCGAAGACCTGCGCGGCGCCGTGCGCGACGCGCAGCGCTTCACCCAGCACGAGGCGCATCGGCGCCAGCTGCAGTACATCGGCCGGCTGATGCGCGATCTCGACCCCGCGCCGATCCGCGCCGCCCTCGACGAGATCAAGGGCGTCTCGGCCGCGGCGACGGCAAGGCTGCACAACCTGGAGCGCCTGCGTGCACGCCTGATGGAGGACGAAAGCGCGCTCGGCGACATCGCCCGCGCGCATCCCGGCGCCGACCTGCAGCACTTGCGGCAGCTGCGGCGCAACGCGCTCAAGGAACAGGAACAGGCGAAGCCGCCGCGCGCCTACCGCGAACTCTTCCGCGTGCTGCGCGAACTCGAGGAACAAGACAATGACGCAGATGAACCTGGAACTGCCGACGGCTGAACAAGCCGTGATCGGCCTGGTCTCGATCTCCGACCGCGCCTCCAGCGGCACCTACCAGGACAAGGGCATTCCCGCGCTCGAGGAATGGCTGGGCCAGGCGCTCACCAGCCCCTGGCGCAAGGAAGTGCGCCTCATCCCCGACGACCAGCCGACCATCGAGCGCACGCTGGTCGAGTTGTGCGACCAGGCCGGCTGCTGCCTGGTGCTGACCACCGGCGGCACCGGCCCCGCCCCGCGCGACGTCACGCCCGAGGCCACCGTCGCGGTGGCGCACAAGGTCATGCCGGGCTTCGGCGAACAGATGCGCCAGGTCTCGATGCAATTCGTGCCGACGGCGATCCTGTCGCGACAGGTCGCGGCGATCCGCGGCAAGACGCTGATCGTCAACCTGCCCGGCCAGCCGAAGTCCATCAAGGAAACGCTCGAAGGCGTCAAGGACAAGGTGCAGGGCGTGTTCGCCGCGGTGCCCTACTGCATCGACCTGATCGGCGGCCCCTACCTCGAGACCGACGAAGCCGTGGTGAAGGCGTTCCGGCCGAAGTCGGCCGTCAAGCCCGGCTGATCACTTCGGCACGAAGCTGATCCAGGCGCCGCTCTCGATGACGTTGCGCGGCACCTTCGCCCCCTGGAACAGGATCACGACGTCGCGGCCCTGGGCGACGCGGATCAGCTCGTCGGGCGATACCCCGACGCTGGCCTTCTCGCCGGCGGGTACCGTGATGCGGGCGCCATCGCCCGCTTCGTCGCGCTTCTTGCGATAGAGCACCGACGGCTCGTTGCTGATCAGCAGGAACATGTTCGCCGGCCGGCTGGGATTGATGCCGCGCACCGCCGTGATGTTCTCCTGGTTGGTCTCGGCCTCCGGAGTGGCCGCGGCCGGCGGGTCGGACGCCGCCGCCGCGACGGGTACCGGCTCCGGCGGCTTCGGCGCCGCGGCCGCGGCCGGCAGGGAAGCCGGAGCAGCTTCGGGCGCGTTGAGCGCAGCGTCGGCCTTGAGTGCCGTCTCGCTCGCATCCATGACGGCGTGCGGGTTGCGGCTCAGCCAGATGCCGCCTCCGATGGCGGCGACGCCCAGCAGCGCCAGTGCCAGCTTCCATCCGGAAACCGGCGGCCGGGCGGCGGCCTCGTCGGTCCCGGCCGCTTCCGGCCGGCGCACCTCGGCGGCGGCGCCGCTCTCGTTTGCGGCGATGCGGCTCAGCATCCCCTCTACGATGCCGCCCGAATGGATCGCGAGTTCCTTGAAGGCGACGTCGCCGACCAGGGAGCCGCCGTCGTGGATCTCGATCGACTGCTGCGACCGCACGGGCCCCACGATGCGTCCCTTCACCGAAACGTGGGCGGCGCTCACCGTGCCGGTGACCGACCCGGCGCTATCGACGATCAAGGTCCCGTTGGGATGGCTGTCGCAGGAAACATTGCCGAGAATGTCGCCCTGGACGCGGAGCACGCCGGTGCAATTCACGTTCGCCTCAATGCGGACGCCGGCACCGATCAGGCTATCGATGCTCTTCGGCAAACGGCTCGAACTGTCGTTCTTCTCGGACAACCGGCTCCCCGTCTCTGGTGATGGGCTGAGGCTAGTTTAGTCCTCTTCCACGCGGAACAATCCCGCCGCGTGCCGCGAACAAACGCCCATTTCAGCGTCATTTCCGCGGCAATGCAGAGTAAACTGGCCGCCGATTCCCGCACGCTTCCCCTGGTTTTCCTCTCGCATTACGGGCAGGAGGAATGAGCAGCCCGCCGTCCCATCGCCTTCGCGACATCGTCGCCCTAGCGCTAGCCCTCGTCGTCGCCGCAGCCGCGGCCGCGACGCCGGTGCGCGTCGCGGTGCTGGCCAACCGGCCGGCAGCCGACGTCATGGCCCGCTGGCAGCCGCTGGTGCGCTATCTGAATGAGAGCGTTCCGGGCTACCGTTTCGAGTGCGAGACGTACGGCTACGACGAACTCGAGCAGGCGATCGCGCAAAGGACCATCGACTTCGTCCTGACCAATCCGTCGCACTACCTCCTGATGACCTACCGCAACGGCCTGTCGTCGCCGCTTGCGACGCTGGTTCCGATCGACCGCGGCCGCGTGCTGTCCCGTTTCGGCGGCGTCATATTCGCCAAGGCGGAGCGGACGGACATCACGTCGCTCGAAAAGCTGCATGGATTGACCATTGCCGCCGTGTCGAAGGGCTCGCTGGGCGGCTACCAGGCACAGGCAGTCGAACTTGCCCGGGCCGGCCTGCACATCCCGCAGGATGTCGCGCTGCTCGAAACCGGCATGCCGCAGGACCTGGCGGTGCAGGCCGTCCTCGAGGGCCGGGCGGATGCCGGCTTCGTGCGGACCGGCGTGCTCGAGGACCTCGCCGACAAGGGCGCACTCGACCTGGCGCAAGTCAGGATCATCGCGCCGAAGAGCGTCGATGGCTTCCCGCTGGCGCTATCGACCCGCCTTTATCCCGAGTGGGCGTTCGCCGCCATGCCGGGCGTCGACCAGGACCTGGCGCGCCAGGTGGCCGGGGCCCTGCTCTCGCTGCCGCACGGCAGCCGTCTGGCGCAACGCATGGACATCGAGGGCTTCACCATCCCCACCGACTACGAGCAGGTGCGCGCGATGCTCGAGACCTTGAGGCTGCCGCCCTTCGATGCGGTGCCGGAATTCACGCTGGAGGACATCTGGAACAAGTACCGCTGGCAGCTTGCCGGCGGCATCCTGCTGGTTGCCGTGATCGCCCTCCTCACCGCCTCGCTGTTCCTCCTCAATCGCCGCCTCGCCGAGGAGCACCAGCGCATCCAGGACACTTCCGAAGGCTGGCGCCGGCTGCTCACCGCGCTCGGCGAAGGCGTCTACGGCGTGGACCTCGACGGCCGCTGCACCTTCGTCAATCCGGCCGCCGAGGCGATGCTCGGCTTCTCGGTGCAGGAGATGCTGGGGCGCGAACAGCACGCGCTGTTCCACTATCGCCGCGAGGACGGCACCGCCTATCCGGCCGACGAATGCCCGATCGCCATGACGCTGCAGGACGGCCGCGCCCGCTACGTCGAGGACTGGTTCTGGCGCAAGGACGGCACCGGCTTCCCCGTCATGCTGACCACGGCGCGCATGGAGCAGAGCGGAACCCACGGCGGCGCCGTCGTCGTCTTCCGCGACATCTCGGACCGGCGCAAGATCGAAAGCCGCCTGCGCGAGGAGGCGACCACCGACCACCTGACCGGCGTGGCGAACCGGCGCCTGTTCCTCAAGCAGCTGGAAATGGAGCTCGACCGCTTCAAGCGCTTCGGCGAGCCGGCGGTGCTGCTGATGGCGGACCTCGACTACTTCAAGAAGGTCAACGACACTTACGGCCATGCCACCGGCGACGCGGTGCTCAGGCATTTCGCCGAGGTCTCGCGCCAATACCTGCGCCGGGTCGACCTGATCGGACGGCTCGGCGGGGAGGAGTTCGGCATACTGCTGCCGGGCACCGACACGGCGGATGCGCTGCAGTTCGCCGAGCGCTACCGCAGCCTCGTGCAGGGCTCGCCGGCCCCGCACCGCTCTGGGTCCATCGCGGTTACCGTCAGCATCGGCATCGCCGAATTCGCCGCGGGAGACGACACGCCGGATACCATCATGGCCCGGGCGGACGCCGCCCTGTATGCGGCGAAGGCGGG
>DASVZD010000445.1:0-12376 GCA_036391815.1 Rhodocyclaceae bacterium | reverse complement strand
AAGGACACCGGCGACGTCTTCACCTGGCTCGACGGCGCCCTGATCGTCGCCTACATCGCCTTGGTGGCGCTGGTGTTGGGCGGCGCGATCCGCCTCGGCATCGGCGTCGCCGCGCGACTGGCGCGGCTCGATTGGCGCGCCTTGGCACTGGGGCTGACGCCGCTCGCCGGCGTTGGCCTGTTTCTGGGGTTGTCGATGATGACGGCGAACCACCTGCGCGCGGAGGGTGTTCCGCTCGGGTGGGTCAGTCCGGTGCGGATCGGCCTGCTGGCGCTCGGCGTCGTTTGGTCCGGCTGGCTCGGTGTGCGGCTCATCGGCACGTCAAACATCCCCTTGACGCGGAGGTTCGCTGCTGCAGGGAGCTATGCGCTCCCTCTCGTGGCCATCGGGGGGGCCTGGGTGCTGACGTTGTTCGTCTGGTAGGAGGGAAACTACAGGAGAGCAAACGGCTCATTGGCGTTCCAAGGATGTATCTCATGTTGCGCGAGATACCACTTGGGTTCCACCAGCGGATTTCTCAATCCAGCGCAGGCCGCATCGCATCGCCCCAGCAAGTGCAGCGCTACCGGCCCGGGCCAGTACTTGATGCGCGCCTTCTTGCTCAACTTGCCCAAATAGAACAACGCAAGCTCTGCCGACTCGCCATCGCCGGTGGAAACTCCCATGTAGTGCAGAATTGCGCCTTGCTGGACGCCGCCCGCCATATCCGCGAATTCGATCGTTCTGTCCAGTATGCCTTGTACAAGGTCGCGCATGATCTGCTTCGCTTGAATTCGATCCCCCAGGCACCAATAGAGACATGACAGCTCGTGCTTACGGCCTGGATGGCCGGGCAAACGACGTCGTTCATATTCGTCAACCCGCAAAAGCAGCGGCAAAGCATCACGATAGTTCCCCGCTGCCACCAACGTGCGAGCCAACCCAGCTATCGATGGCCAATCATCCGGCTCTGCATGTAATCTACGTCGATACGCGGCAGCAGCCTCTTCGTACCGGTGCGCTTCCATGAGTTCGAGTGCATCCACGTCGCGCACTAAGAACCAGCCGGTCTTCGCGGGCCCTTCGCCATAGTGGACACAACGACGCTAGAAGCCAGGTGCTTTTCGCCAGAAGATATCTTTAGGCAACTCTTTGCCTTCCGCAAAGGAGCAGAAGGCCTCGGCCACCTTATCCGCCATGAACCACTCGTCAGCCATCATTGGTACCTGACCAGCACGGAAAACTAAGAGAGTTCCATCAGGAAAAGCCGGGTTCTTTTTCTCGCCGAAGGCCCGAAGCCTGTTTCCGTTGTTGGCTTGATACTGCTCTAACAAGCACGTTACGCCGCCACCTCCGACCTGCAAATAGGAACCCTTGTCGTCTGTAATCGAGGCGTACGAAGATGGCCCGTAGCTTCTCAATACAGCAATCGCCTTCTTGATCTGCATCGCCGTTGGGTTCTCAATTGTCGGCCTTCCTTCACACTCCAAACGCACATTCGCCTCCGTCATGGGAGAAAGATAGTGATTGACGACTTTATTGACTCGCCGGCGATACGACCTGCTCCTTTGGAGCCAAACCGGTTTATAAACATATCGGTAAAATCCTGATAGGGAGTTTTCCCGGCAGCGCCTGTCTTAATCTCAAGACCCTGTAGATCGCCTGCGGCGTCGCGTACTACGATGTCATAACGTCGAGGCCCAAGCGGGCCATTAACAACCATTTCCTTGCCCACCACATCGACGCCATTTTGACGCAGAAATTCCGCATAGTTTGACGCTGCCCTCGTGCCAGGTGCCGGTAATCCAGAAACGCTAGCGAACCTGCCGTCAGAAGTGCGCAAACTTCCATCTGGGTACAACTTCGCTCCACCACTGACCTCAGAGAATTGTGCGGCCCCGCCTCCCCCTATTGCGATCGAATTCGACCTTCTGGCAGCACTCATCGCCAGCATGGCAGCAGCACCAGCTACGCCGCCCATCACATACGCGTTTTCATCAGCGCTCCGATTCAGAGGATTCCAACCCGCCTTGTCGATCGACATGGCGTAGTTCTTCTGAAGCTCAGTTTCGAGTTTGGCGCGCTGATTTGCTGTCTGAGGGGCCTCGTTATAGAGCTTGCCGCCAGCCAGATTCGCCACATTGTTTTCGGCCGCCTGCAGTTCCATCAGATCGGCGGCCATCTGCTGCCTAACCGCGCGGCAGCTCTCTACCGTGCCGTTGGCGCAGGCATCGAAATTGGCCTTGTCGCGCTCCAGGCTGATCTTCTGATATTCCGCGTCAATCTGCCGGCGGCAGGAGACGTCGCCTGCGGCGCATTCCTGGGTCTTGCGCCCTTCCTTCTCGGCGATCTCTGCGTGGGTAAGATGGTTGTTCAACGCCGCGTTCTGCGCCGCCCCCGCCGCCGTCGCCGCATCACGGCCGGCGGCGTTCGAAACGATCCCTCCCGCCAGCGTCGCCGCGGCTGCATAGACTGCCCTGCCGGCGCTGCTCGACACGGCGCCGTCGGAGACGAAGTTGCCGAGCGCGCTTTCCGTCGCCCCGCCGATGGCGCCCGCAGCCGGGTCTTTGCCCGTGAGCTTTGCGCTCAGCGCGCCGAGCCCCGCATGTGCGAGGGTCTGCATCACCGGAGTCTTGCCGCCGCCCCACTGTCCGCCGATCCAATTTGCCGCATCCGCCGCTGCGGAATTGACGAAGGAGTTGGTGAAGGCCTTGCCGAAGCTTCCGGCCTCTCTGCCGTAGGCAAGCTGGCTGATTTCCGCGGTGACGCCGGCGCGGATCGTGTAGCCGACGAGCTTGTCGGGCAGGCTCGTCGCCGCGGTGCCGGCGATGACCTTGCCGTCGACCAGGCTGCCGCCCATCAGGGTCTGGTTGCCGATCGCTTCACCGATCCCGCGCGTGAGCCCGGCGGTCAGGCCTTGCACCAGACCGCTCTTGAAGGCGCTGTCGAGATTGATTCGCCCGGTGGTGAGGAACTGGCTCGCGGCGCTCGAGGCGACCCCCGTGATGGTGCCGGAGACCATGACATTGCCGAGTCCCGCGGCCGCGGCATTCGCGCCCGTGCCTGCCGCGGCCATGAAACTGCCGCTACCCGCGGTAGCGCCGGCCGCCTCGCCGACGAACTTCCCGACCTCGGGGCCGATCCAGATCGCCACGCCGATGGCGATGGCCATCGCCGCCACTTGCGTCAGCCCCGCCGAACTGTCCTGATGGAAGGTGACGAAGGTGTGATCGATGTTCTGCGTCTGGCTGAAATTGCCGCCGTACTGGACTTGCAGCTGGGCGCTCTTGTCGTTGCCGCCTTCGAGGAAGGTTCCGCTGATGCTTTCGATGCGGGCGGCGTTGAGGTTCATCTTCGCGGCGGACATGAAGCCGCCCGGCTGCACGCGGTCGCCGGAGATCTCGAGGTAGCCGCCCTTCACCGTCTGGGTGTAGCTGCCCCAACTGGCCGAGCGCTGGCGGTTGACGATCTCGGCGGCATTGACGGTCAGGTTGTTGGCGGCAATGTAGCCGGTGTTCTCGATGCGGCCGCCCTTGGCGTCCAGGGTAACGTCGTTGCCGCGGATCACCCCGCCGGCGATGTTCGCCATGTCGGCCAGTTGCCCTTCGGGCAGGTAGAGCTTCGGCACGAGGACTCGGTAGGTCTTGCCGTCCGGACCAATGACACTTTGCTCGACGTACCAGAGGATCGGTCGGGTGAGCGCCTTGCGCTGCGCGTCGCTCAAGGCGACGCCGAGCTTGATGCCGTACTCGGTGGCGAACTTGGCGGCGGCCTGGTAGAGCAGCAGGCGCTGCTGGCTGTCGATGCCGAGCTGGCTCTCTTCGTCGTAGGCAAGGCCGGCGAGAAAGGTGGCCTGGCCGGTTTCGCGCAGGGCCGCCTGGCGCAGGGCCTGTTGTTCGAGCCAGGCGTCCATCAGGAAGGCCCTGCCGCTCCTGAGATTGGCGGGCAGCAGGTTCAGGAGATAGCTTTGGCCGACCGGGGCGAGCAGCGCGAGCTGGGCGGCGGAGCTGAAGAGCGTCGGCGCCAGCGGGGTGAAGCGGGCGCCGGCCGGCGGGACCACCGTGCCGGCCGGGCTGCCGGCCGGGGCGCCGGTGAGATCGATGACGGCGTGCGGCAGCGTGGTGGCCGGCGTGGGCTGGCTGTAGCTCGTGAGGCCATTGACCAGGCTCCCACCCTGATACACCTGACTGCCGTCGATGTTGCCGGTGTTGGTGCTGCTGCCCGCCTCGATATGGACGTTGCGGCCGGCATGGACGACGGCGCTGCTGTTGGCGTAGGCCTTGAGGTCGTGCCCGCCGCCGCCGGCAAACACCCAGCCTTCATACAGATCCTGGGCCGCCAGGTTGGAGAAGCTCGCGGCCGTGATGTTGATGTCGCCGCCCGCCTGGATCGTGGAAGCGTTGTTCGTCAGGGCGCCGGTGACCGTGGCGGTGAAGTGGCGCCCGGCATTGAGGGCGGCGCCGCCCGCGGCGCGCGTGATGGTGAGGTTGAACTCCGGATCGTTGAGGTCGGAGTCGCGGAAGTAGCTCCAGCGGTTGAGCAGTTGGAAACGCGAGTTGTGCCACTGCCAATCGGGCGTGATCTCGTTGAAGAGCTTGCCCTGAATCACCGGGTCATCGATATAGGTCAGCACCCAGTACCGATAGTCGTCCATGCTCAGGCTGGGGCCGAAGGTCCGGGTGGTGGTGCCGCCGCCGTTGTCCAGACGGGCGGCGGTGATCGTCAGGTCGCGGCCGGTTTCAACGATGCCGGTGTTGGCGAAGGTGGCCGCGACGTCGAGCACGGCATCCTGCCCGGCGGCCAGCTGGCCGTGGTTGGTGAGATTGCCGGAGGTGGTGATGCGCAGGTCGCGATAGCCGGCCAGGAGGTCGGCGTTGTCCAGATGGTGCGCGGTGACGAGGAGGTCGCGGCCGGCGAAGAACGCGGTTTCGCCGGCGCCGTTGCTGTAGTCGGTGAAGTGGAGCGTGAGATCGTTGCCGGCGGCCACCGTGCCGCGCAGGTTGCCGGTGGCGCTCGTGGTGAGAGCGAGGTCACGGACTGCGGAGAGGGTGCCACCGGCGTTGTTGACGCTGGCGCCCAGTTCGAGGGCGGCGTCGGTGCCGGCTTCGAGGGTGCCGCTGTTGGTGAAGCTCCCCAGCGCCCTCAGCGTCACGGCGCCCAGCGCCTTGATCGCATCGCGGTTGTCGAGGGTCGCGGCCGTGATGTCCAGGCCGGTGTCGCTCTGGATCGTGCCGGCGTTGACGAGCGCGGCTGCGCGCAGCGTCGTAGTGGCGCCGCCTGCCAGCAGGCCGCGGTTGGTGAGCGTCGCGGCGGCGGTCACGTCCAATGTGCCGGCGGCCGCAAGGGTGCCGTCGTTAGTGAGGCTGCCCACCCGCAGGTCGGCGGCGCCCTGGGTGAGGAGAGATCCGGCGTTGGCGACGGTATCGGCAATGAGGGTGAGCGGACCGCTGAAGTCGAGGCGGCCGGTCGCACGGTTGTCCAGCAGGGTGGTGAGCGTGAAGCGGCCCGTGCCTTCGCCGGCGACGCCGCCGGTGTTGAGGAAGCGGTCGGCGCTCAGGTCCAGGCTCGCTTTGGCGTAGAGCTGGCCGTCGTTGCGGAACAGTCCGCCGGCGGCGAGGACCAGGTCGTTGCTGCCGAGGTTGCCGGTGTTGGTGAAGCTGTCGTCCGCCGTAAGCGTGAGTCGGCCAGAGTGACCGAAGTTGCCGCTGTTGGCGAGATTGACGGCGCGGACGGTCAGGTCGCCGTTGGCGGCCAGGAGACCGGCCGCGGCGCCCGAGAGGTCGAGGTCGCCGGCGGTCAGGGTCAGGCCGACGTCGCCGATTGCCTGGATGCGTCCGCCGGTGTTGTCCAGCGAGGCGGCGGTGACGGCGATGGCGCCTTGGGCACCGAGGACCCCGTTCGCGTTGTTCAGGGCGCCGGCGAGGTCGAGGGTGAGATTGCCGCCCACGGCGTCGATCAGGCTGCCCGCGTTGTCCAGGCCGGCCGCGGCGATGGTGACGTTGCGCCCGGCGAGGATCTGCCCCTCGTTCGCGGCCGCGCCCGCGGCGGTGAGTTCGATGTCTCGCGCCGCGGTGGCGTTGGCGAGCGCGAGGTCGCCGTTGGCGCGGATGACGAGGTCGCTGCCCGACGCGGCGAGCTGGCTGCTGCTTCTCACCCCCAGGCCGGCGGGGGTGGCGACGATGCGGATGCTGCCGGCGTTCATCGCGCCGAAGGCGGTGGCGTCGATGGCCCAGGTGCCGCCGATGCTCGCCCGGTCGTTGCCGGTGCCCCCGGCGAGGATGGCAAGGCTGTCGGCGTCCACCGTCTGACGGCCGGCCAGGAGATTCAGGGCGCCGGAGACGGTGACGGGGCCATTGACGCGGATGGTTTCGGAGACGAGGTCGAGGCGCGCCAGCGGCGAGGAGAGCCCGGTGCCGTCGATAAGGATGCGGCCGCCGCCGACCTCGAGGGTGATGCCGGCGGCGGCATCGAAGCTCGAGGCCGCACCGCTCGAGTCCCGGAAACCGATGCGGCCGGTGGTGAGGGTGACCTGCGGGGTATTGAGGAAGGAGCAGCCGTTGCAGGTGATGCCGTTGGGGTTGGCGATCACCACCTTGGCAGAGTCGCCCAGCACGCCGAGCGGACCGTTGAGGTTGCTGGGAATCGCGGTGACGACTTCGTTGAGGATCAGGGTCGCCGAGCGGCCGGCATAGTTGGGGTTGGCGGGGAGGATGGGACCGAGCGGCGAGGTCAGCGGTCGGGTGCTGTTGTTGAGCAGCAGGCCGGTGGGATCGACGTCGAAGCGCTGGTAGCGGTTGTAGGAGAGGCCGCTGGCGTTCGGGGCGGCGACGTTGACCATCTGCACCCCGGTCGGGGCGGTGGTGACCGTGGGGCGCTGGTTGGCCGGGGCCGATGCATCGGCGATGGGACCGGCGAACACCAGCCCGGTCGGGGACGCCAGCAGCCACAGGGCCAGCAGGGCGGCGGCGAAGCGCTTTCCGGAGGAGGTCCGGATCTCTTGAGCGTTGACGGCCATGGTCTTCCTCTCCGGCGTAATGACGGCGACTACTGGACTTTGGCGCTGCCGACCAGGCGGCTGACCAGTTCGGCGGTGGCCTTCTCGAGGGCCTGGATTTCCAAGGCCTGGCGCAGGTTGGCCTTGACGTCGTCGTAGGCGGGCAAGCGCGTGGGCCGCACTTCCTCCATGCGCAGCAGGTACCAGCGGTCGGCCCAGGCGATGGGCTCGACCGAGATAGCGCCCGCCGGCAGGGCCGCGATGCTCTGCGCGATCGGCAGCGGCAGGTTCTGCGTCTGGCCTTCCCGTACCGGCGTCTTGAAGGACAGCCAGTCCATTTCGCCGCCGGCGGCGCGCGACGGCAGCACGCTGTGCTCCTTCGCCAGCGCGGCGAAGTCCGCCTTGCCGGACTTGAGCAGCGACAGGAGTTCTTTCGCCTTGGCTTCGTCGGCCACGGCGAGCACACGCACATGAAATTCCCGCTCGCCTAGGCCGCCGACGATGGCGTCGTATCGCGCCCGCACCGCATCCTCCGCGACCGGCGCGGGCCGCACGGCGTCCTTGAGGTAGCGCTGGATCATGGCCGTGTCGCGCGCGTCGATCACCGCGGGATCGTTCTGCCAGCCGCGCTTGATCGCTTCCTGGCGGAAGACTTCACGGGCGATGAGCTGGCTGCGCAGGTTCGCGCGCAGCTCCGCCGTGTCGGCGTTTCCCTGGATCACGGCCAGGCGCACCGCTTCGTCGAGCTTCGCCATGGGGATGGCGGCGCCGTTCACCCGGGCGGCGGACGGCGTTTCCCGGGCAGCCTTTTCCGGGGCGGGTTGCTTGGCCGCAATGGCGACTCCGGCGCATAAGGGCACCAGCAGGGCGAAGGCGAGGAGGTGACGAGCGTTCATGAAGGACTCCGGTTCAGAATTGGAAAGAAAGGGAGGCGTGCAGGCGGTCGGCCTTGAGCACGCCATCGGGCGCGGCGAGCGGTCGTGCCCAGGCAGCATCGAGGGTGACGGCCTTCCACGCGAGGCGCAGGCCGGCGCCGACGGAGGAGAGGCGCTTGGCATCGGGGTCCGCCAGCAGGCGCGTGCGCGAGGCGTCGGCGAGCAGGAAGGGCACGAGCTGCATGCCCTCGGCCAGCCAGGCGCGCGGCGCTTCGCCGGTCCACTGCACCTCGTTGCGCCAGACGTAGCCGCGGTCGCCGACGACGGCGCCCTCCTGGTATCCCCGCACCGAAGCGGCGCCGCCGGCGAATATCTGCTCGGCGCCGGGCAGGCCGACCGTGGTCGCCTGCGCCGACAGGTTGCCGCGCCAGGCCCAGTCCGGCCCAAGCCCCAGGATCGCCGCGAAGTTGACGTCGGTCTTGCGAAACTGGTTGTGGACGGCGGTGTCGGACAAGCCCGGCAGGTCCTTGTCGTACGCAAAGGCGTCCAGCCCACGCGACAGGCCGAGTTCGACCGAGACCGAGCCGATCGACAGCCGCTGCTGGCGCGACAGCGCGAGGCGCAGCGCGGATTGCTGCTGCGGCGTGAGCTCGATGTCGTTGAAGCGACGCCAGGATTCGCGCAAGACCAGCGCGGCATCCAGCGCGGTGCGGCCGCGGGCGTCGCGTTCCAGCACGTGGTTCCACGCGAGCGTCTGGTTGCGGGACGATCCCGTCGACACGGCAAGGGCGCCTATGGGGGTGCGATAGGCCGACTGCGCGAAGGCGTAGGAGAAAGTGCCGTAGCCGAAAGGCACCGAAACGCTGAGGAGATCAGCGCGGGAATCCTTCGCCTCGACGTGGCTGACGCTCCAGGCATCCCAGGCGCCGAGGAGATCGTCGAATTCGACGCCGTAGCGAATGCGCCCTTCGCCGGTGGACGGTTGGCCGTAGTCGTCCGCGCCGAGCGAAAGCCGCCAGGGCGTTTCCGGACGATTGGCAATCGCGACGACGGAGGCACCCGGCGACTGGCCGGGCAGGATCTGGGCCTCGGCGCGCTGCGAGCGCAGGCGGTTGATCTGGTCGACCGCCTGTTCGACGTCCGGCAATCGCAGCAGGCCGTCCCCAGACTCGGGCAGCGCCGTGCGGGCGGCGCCGGACAGCGGGACGTCGTTGAGCCGCACGCCTTCGACGCTGCCGGGAATGATCGTGACCTCCAGCGTGCCGCTGGCGAGATTCTGCGGGGCGACGTAGGCGCGGGTGGTGATGTAGCCGCGATCCAGGTAGGCGGCAGTGATCCGTTGCAGCAGGAGGTCGATGCGCCGCGGGCCGAGAGCGAGGCCGGTGAAGGGCGCGAGAATGCTCTGCCGAACGGCGTCGGAGAGCACGACGTCGCCCTTGAGTTCGATATGGCGGATGGGGAAGGCAGGTCCGCTCTCCTCGACTTGTGCGGGATCGACGCCGGTGTCGGCGGGCCGCAAAGCCGGTTCGGCCACGCGCGGCAACGGCCGGGTCAGCGCCTCCTGGCGCTCCTGTTCCTGGCGCTCCTGAAACAGGCGCTGCGCTTCGTCGCGCACTTCGGCGAAGGCCGGAAGGACGAATGCGATTGCCGAGAACAAACCGGCGGTTGCGGCCAGTCGTGCCGCAAAGTCGACTTTCAGGAGCCGCGATTTCCGGCGGCTTGCGATACTGCTCATGGAGTCCTCCCCGAAACTTGATTGGAACCACGTTATCGGGGTGGTCTTAGGGCGCGCATGCTAACTACTCATTCGTCATTCGTCAATATGACGCGTGCAATTTCTCGCGGAGGGAATTCTTGGGCTGATCAGCGGCCCCGGGGTCGAGGGGGCGGTCCATGGCAGACGCTTAGCGACTACTTCTTCTCGAAAGGCGCCGGGCGCGGCGTGGTGTCCGACGACGGTGGCAGGATCGGCAGCTTGAAGTCCGGCTGATCGCCCGTCAGGGATTTCAGGAAGGCGACGATCTTGGCGTTCTCCTCGTCGGAGAATTTCTTGCCCAGCTGGATGCGGCCCATGGTGTCGACGGCCTCTTTCAGCGTATTGGCCGCGCCGTCGTGGAAGTAGGGGTAGGTCAACTCGACATTGCGCAGGGTCGGCACCTTGAACTTGAAGCGGTCCGCCTCGTCCTTGGTCACCGCGACGCGGCCTTCGGCGGGGCTGCTCGCCCTATAGGCTTCGACTACGCCCATCTTCTGGAACGAATTGCCGCCGACGGCGGGACCGTTGTGGCAGCCCGTGCAGCCGCTGTCCTTGAACAGCTTGTAGCCGGCCAGTTCCAGGGGCGTGAGCGCCTTCTTGTCGCCCTTCAGCCAGAGGTCGAAGCGCGAGTTCGGGGTCACCAGCGTTTCCTCGAACGCCGCGATCGCCTTGGTCACTTCGTCGATCGTCACCTTGTCGCTGCCGAAGACCTTCCTGAACTCGACGACGTACCCGGGAATCGACTGCAGCACTTCAACCGCCAGCGCGTGGTTCGATGCCATCTCGCCCGGGTTGGCGATCGGTCCGCCGGCCTGCGCCTGCAGGTCCTTGGCGCGGCCGTCCCAGAACTGCGCCAAGTTCAGGCTCGAATTGAGCACCGTCGGCGCGTTGATCGGGCCCTGGTTCCACCGGTGCCCGACGGAAGTCCTGATGTTGTCCGTTCCGCCCATCGAAAGGTTGTGGCACGAGTTGCACGAGATGAAACCCGACTTGGATAGACGGGGGTCGAAGAACAGCTTCTTCCCGAGTTCCACCAAATTCCGGTCGGTCACTTTCGGCACGGGGACCGGTTGGATCGGTTCCGGCGAAGCCGAGACGATGGACGTCGATGCGAGCGCGAAAGCGGCAACAAGAAAGCGCTTCTTCATTCTGCTTCTCCCTTCTTGGTTGAAATGTCTTTAGCGGAAGAGCACGATACGCATGCCATTGGCGTTATCAGTTGACGCAAGTCAATGATTTACCATAACTTTCGGCTATGCACGACATAGTCGTTTCCTATATGGACCCCTCATGAAACTCTCCTCCCTGCGTTATCTCGCGGCCTTCGAAGACGAAGGCTCCTTCAGCCGCGCTGCCGACCGCTGCCAGGTCAGCCAGCCTACCCTGAGCGTTGCGCTGCAGAATCTGGAAGCCGAACTCGGCGTCGTCCTGATCGAGCGAACCAAGGGCCGCGTCGGCCTGACCGAGCTCGGTCATCAGGTCGCGGCGCAGGCGCGCCGTGCATTGGAAGAGGCGCGCCGCGTCCAGCTCGTCGCGCAAACCGGCAAGGACCCGTTGCAGGGAGAATTCAAGCTGGGCGTCATCCATACCATCGGGCCTTATCTGCTGCCGGACCTGATTCCCGCCATCCGGCGCACGGCGCCCAGGATGAAGCTCTACATCGAAGAGAGCATGACCGCGCTGCTGGCCGACTACCTGAAGTACGGTACGGTGGATGCCGCCATCATCGCCCTGCCGTTCGACATTCCCGGCATCGAGACTCGCGCGCTGTACGACGAGCCCTTCCGGGTCGTCGTGCCGCGGGGGCATGCATGGGCAAGGCGCAAGGCCATCGCCGCCGAGGAGGTGCGCGGCGACGACGTGCTTGTCCTCAAGGCGGGCAACTGCTTCCGCGAGCAGGTGCTCGACGCCTGTCCGGACATCAGCCACGCCGAAGGCTCGCTGCGCCAGGGCCATTCGATCGAGACCATCCGCTGCATGGTGGCTTCCGGTTACGGCATCTCCGTGCTTCCGGCCGGCGCATTGGGTGCGCCCTATCGCGCCGACCTCGTCCATTCGATCCCGTTCGTTCCCCCGGAACCGGCGCGGCGCGTCGCCGTCGCATGGCGGCGCGGCTTCACCCGGCTCGAGGCGATCGAGGCGCTCGTCGATGCCGTGCACGCCATCGACAATCCCAGCTACGCGCAGCTTCATTGAAGCGCCGCGAGATCGTTGCCCAAGCCGTCCATGATTTGGTAAGCGGGGCGTTTTGGGCTACATTCGCGGGTCTCCAGACTGGACCGACCCACCTTGCGCCTCTTCCGCCTCGCCAAGATCGCCCGCGTCGCCCTCACCTACGGGCTCGACGAGCTGATCCTCGAGCACGAGCCAACCGGCCGCCTCCGCTGGCTGAAGCCGGTCGCCGGCACGCTGTTCTTCTGGCGCGACCTGTCGGCGCCGCGCGCCGTGCGGCTGCGCCTGTTCCTCGAGGCGCTGGGACCCATCTTCGTCAAGTTCGGCCAGGTGCTGTCGACCCGCAACGACCTGCTGCCGCCGGATCTCGCCGAGGAACTGGCCAAGCTGCAGGACCAGGTGCCGCCCTTCCCCTCCGAGTTGGCGATCGCCGAACTCGAGAAGGTCTACGGCAAGCCGGTCGACCAGGTGTTCGCCGAGTTCTCGCGCGAGCCGGTCGCCTCGGCCTCCGTCGCCCAGGTGCATTTCGCCGTCCTGCCCGACGGCCGCGAAGTCGCGGTGAAGATCCTGCGGCCCGGCATCGCGCCGGTGATCGAGCAC
>DASVZD010000444.1:0-22993 GCA_036391815.1 Rhodocyclaceae bacterium | reverse complement strand
CGCTGACCGGGCTGGCGAAGCTCATCATGCCCACCAAGCTGACCTTCCACATCCCGGACGACTGGAGCGGCGAGGAGCGCACGCTGGCCAGCATGATCGCCACCGCCGACCTGCTCAGCCAGTGCGCCGACCGCTGCTACCTGGAGAAGTGCCGCGACTTCCTGTTCGAGGAATTTACCGCCTTCGGCCTGGCGGGCCGGCCGGACAGCCCCTATCCCGACCGCGAGACCCTGCTGGAGAAGACGCCGGCGTTCTTCACCGGCCTGTTCCGCCAGCGGCTCGACGAGGAGTTCGGCGGCATCCACCGCCTGCTGGAATTCCATACCGGCGGCGGCAACCCGTGGATGGAGGCGATCGAGCGCACCCTCGGCTACCTCGAGACGCTGCTGCCGGGCAAGGAGTTCTCGCGCCTGCGCCGCCGGCCCGAGCGCTTCGTCTAGCTTTAGCCTGTCGCCCGGGCACGACACTCCCGCATGCCCGCCGCCTTCTGTACGCTGCGCGTTCCGCAGTCGAGGGAGGTTCCTCGTTTGATTCGCTTCTCCACGGTCGTTTTCGTGGCCTGCGCGCTCGCCGCGTTCGGCTGCCGGGCCCATGCCGCCGAGCCGGCCGCGCATCGCGGGCTCGATATCCGGGTCGAGGGCGAGGACTGGCAGGTGCCGGCCCCGGCCGTCCAGGAGGCGCTCTACGCGGCGGCGGACACGCTGCTGCCGTACCTGCGCAGCGTCCCGGCGGCGCCCATCGTCGTCACCCACACCAACGGTCCGCCGGTGACGCTCTACCAGCGCGGGCCGAACGGCGAATACCTGGTGCACCTGCATGCCAGCGGGGCGCGCTGGGCGCTGTACGTCTACGAGTTCGCCCACGAGCTGACCCATATCGTCGCCAACTACGACCGCAACGCCGGGCCGGAGATCGTCCGCCACAACCAGTGGCTCGAGGAATCGCTGTGCGAGACGGCTTCGCTGTTCGCGCTGGACCGCGTGGCGAGCGCCTGGAAGGGCATGCCGGCGAACGACCGGCGGGCCGCGCTGGCCGGCTCGCTGCGCAGCTTCTACGACTCGCTGGTCGGCGAGGCCCACCGCCGCCTGCCGGCCGGCTACAGCTTCGCGGCATGGCTCGCCGACAACGAGCCGCGCCTGCGCAGCGATCCCTACGAGCGGCGCCAGGACGACCTGGTCGCCAAGCGGCTGCTGCCGCTGTTCGAGCAGGATCCCGGCGGCTGGGCCGCGGTCGGCTACCTCAACCTCGACCGCGGCGACAACGACGCCACGCTGGGGCAGTATCTCGGCCACTGGTACGGCAACGTTCCCGCCGTGCAGCGGCCCTTCGTCGAGGTGGTCCGCGCCGCGCTGGCGGCCCGGTAGCTCCCCGGTATCCTTTGTGCCGCCGGGGTTTCGGCCGAGAACCATTCCCCCGGGGGGATGTCGTACCGCCACTGGGTCATTCGACCCGCCCCACGCGGCTGCGTGTCCGCGAGCGGTAGCACGGCACGGCCGCATCCTTTCGGAAGGAGATGACCGTGAAACGACTGACCAATTTCCGCATTCTCGTTGCAGCCATCGCCGCCGCGGCTCCGCTGGCCGCGGCCCACGCCAACGACTTCACGAGCACCGCATGGACCGGCTACTTCCAGGAGGCCGCCGCACAGCCGAAGGGCCCGGACATGCTGGCCCTGACCGGCGGACACGTGCGCAAGAACATGCTCGGCTGGGAGTTCATCACCTACGACAACCGGCTCGGGCCGCAGGGACCGATACGCGAGGAATTCAATCCCCAGGCCTCCTCGGCGCGTTCGGCCGACGACGCCTTCTGGCAGCGCACGATGTACCCGATCGACGGCTACGGCACCGAATAGCGGGGCGCCGGGGCCGGGGCTTCCCGGCCCGCTTCAGCTCGTCGTCAGGCCGTTGCGGATCGCGTACTTGGTGAGCTCGGCCACGTTGTGGAGGTCGAGCTTGCGCATGATGTTGCGCCGGTGCACTTCCACCGTGGAGGGGGAGACGTGCAGGTTGGCGGCGATCTGCACCGAGGTCATGCCTTCGGCGACCAGCTGCAGGACCTGGCGCTCGCGCGAGCCGAGGCGCACGCTGTCGGGCTTCTCCTCGGGATTGTTGATCAGCGCCCCGGTGACGATGTCGGCGACGTCCGAGCACAGGTACTTGCGGTTGACGCGGGCCGCCTGGATGGCGCGCAGCAGCTCGTCGCCCGCCTCGGTCTTGGTCACGTAGCCGCTGGCGCCGGCCTTCATCAGGTCGAGCACGAAGTCGCGGTCATGGAAGGCCGACAGGCCGATCACCTTGACGTCGGGGCGCAGCGCCAGCAGGCGGCGCGTGGCCTCGATGCCGTTCATGTTCGGCATCCCGATGTCCATGCAGACCAGGTCCACCGGCACCTCGGCCGCCAGCTTGAGCAATTCGTTGCCGTCGGAGGCTTCGGCGACGATCTCGATGTCCGGCTCCTTCTCGAGCATGGCGCGCAGCGCCTGGCGGAACATCTGATGGTCGTCGGCCAGAATGATCTGTAGCTTCATAGGTGCTTCCAGGATGCGTGGAGGGTGGACGGTGCGCGCGGCGCCCCGACCCCGTCTTTCCATTCTATAGGTTTGTCCCCGCCGCCTTCGATTCGACGCGGCAACGCAGCATTGAACCCCAACCCCGATACCGGGGGAATACCGGTTTTCCGGTAGTTCCGGCCAAAAAGAAGGCTCCCGCGAAGTGCTCGCAGGAGCCTCCCGCAGCATCCGGCCGATCGGGGAGAGGGCTGGCCGGACGCTGCCGGCGCGGCCGGCCGGGAACGCGCATCCCCGGCAGCCCGCCGAAGCGGTTGGACGAGCCCCAGCCCCGATGGTTCCGGGCGCCGGCCGGTGCGGCGCCTTACGCGACGGCCGGGCTCGGAATCGCCTCGCTGCGGTGCATGCCCTCGACGAACGGCACCGCCGGCGTCGCCTCGACGGCCGGGGCGTAGCTCGGGGCGGTGCGCGATTCCTCGAGGATGGACTCGAGCGTGACGGTGCGCAGGTATTGCTGGAGATGCTCATCGACGCGCGACCACAGCTTGTGGGCGTGGCAGGAGTTCTCGGTGTGGCAGTTCTCCGAAATCTGGCAGCCGTTGGCGTCGGACTTCTTGTCGACGGCATCGACGATGTCGGCCACGGAAATCGCCGCAAGGCGCTTGTTCAGACGGTAGCCGCCTCCCGGGCCGCGCGAGCTCTGCACGAAGCCCTGCTCGCGCAGCATGCGGAACAGCTGCTCGAGGTAGGAGAGCGAGATGTCCTGGCGTTCGCTCACGCCGGCCAGGGCAACGGGTTTCTCCGTGCCATGAACGGCGACGTCCAGGATAGCGGCAATGGCCATGCGGCTTTTGGTGTTCAGTTTCATGTTCGGACTCTCTCTCTGATGAAAGTTCTGGGTGGGCCTGCGGTCTTTGTGGGACCCCAGCGGTTTCGGGCGGCACTCGCGATAACGCCTTTCTTGGGAACACATTTAACGACGCCCCATATGCGCAGGGAATCCATGGAGTTGTCTATTTTGGCTACCGGTAAACCGGTAGAGGCCGCGTTCCCGGTGTGGCCGTTTACGACCCGTCGCGGGCCAGCCGGATGCCCGAAAACTGCCAGCAGGCCTGGGCCGGGAAGAAGTTGCGGTAGCTGGCGCGCATGTGCCCGGCCGGGGTGGCGCAGGAACCGCCGCGCAGGACCTGCTGGTTGACCATGAACTTGGCGTTGTATTCGCCGACCGCACCCGCGGCCGGGCGGAAGCCGGGATAGGGGCCATAGCTCGACGAGGTCCATTCCCAGGCGTCGCCGTAGAGCTGCGCCAGCCCGGCGCCGGCCGCCGGCGCGGGATGCAGCCGGCCGCCGTCGCTGAAGTTGCCTTCGATCGGCCGCTCCGCGGCGGCGTTTTCCCATTCGGCCTCCGTCGGCAACCGGGCGCCGGCCCAGCGGGCAAAGGCGTCGGCTTCGTAGTAGCAGACGTGGACCACCGGCAGCGCGGGATCGATCTCCGCCAGGCCGTTGAGCGTGAATTCGGCGCCGTGCCGCCAGTAGAGCGGGCCGCGCCGCCCGCCGGCCACGGCCCAATCCCAGCCTTCGGCCAGCCAGAGGCGCGGTTCGCGGTAACCGCCGGCGGCGATGAAATCGAGGAATTCCCGGTTGGTGACGAGCCGCGACGCCAGGCGGTAGGGCTCGATGGCGACGCGGTGGCGCGGGGTCTCGTTGTCGTAGCGGAAGCCCGCGCCGGCATGGCCGATGGATGCGATGCCCCCCTCGAAGGCGCACCATTCCAGGCCCGGGACCGGCGTGTCGCCGCGGCTCGCCCTTGCGGGCAGGTAGGCCGGCTGCAGGGGATTGAGGGACAGCAGGTGCTTGACGTCGGTGAGCATGAGTTCCTGATGCTGCTGCTCGTGGTTGAGGCCCAGGAGCGCCAGCTCGCGCAGCGCTGCGGCGGCATCCTGGCGCTCCAGCAGGCGCGCCATGCGCGCATCGACGTCGCGCCGGTAGTCGAGCACGCGCGCCAGCGAAGGGCGCGTCAGCATGCCGCGGCGGGGACGTGGATGCCTGTCGCCGATGGCGTCGTAATAGGAATTGAACAGCACGCGGAAAGCCGGATCGAAGGCGCGGAAGGGCGATTCGAAGCGCTCCAGCACGAAGGTCTCGAAGAACCAGGTGGTGTGCGCGAGGTGCCATTTCACCGGGCTGGCGTCGGGCATCGACTGCACGCAGCAGTCCTCGGCCGAGAGCGGCTCGGCAAGCGCCTCGGTGCGGGCGCGCACGGCGGCGAACGCCGCGCAGCCCGCCAGATCAGGCTTCGCCATAGCAGAGCGCGAACCAGCGCCGCTCGTCGGTCCAGGCGCGCACGTCGCGGAAGCCGGCCTGCGCCATCATCGCCTTGAAGTCGGGCAGGTGGTACTTGTAGCTGTTTTCGGTATGGATGCTTTCGCCGGCGCCGAAGCGGCGGCCGCCGCCCGGCCACGACACGGTCAAGTCCCGGCGGGCGTCGAGGTGCATCTCGATGCGCCCGAAGCGCTCGTCGAAGACCGCGCGGTGGCGCCAGTCGGACAGCCGGAAATCGCTGCCCAGCACGGCATTCACGTGGTTGAGGATGTTCAGGTTGAAGGCCGCCGTGAGCCCGAGGGCATCGTTGTACGCGGCGTAGAGGACCGGCGCGTCCTTCACCAGGTCGATGCCGATCAGCAGGCCGCCGTGCGACGCGCACTGCGCGCGGACGGTGCCGAGCAGCGACAGCGCATCGTCCTGGTCCAGGTTGCCGATGGAGGAACCGGGAAAGAAGAAGATGCGCCGGCGCTCGCGCAGCGCGGCGGGCAGGGCGAACGGCTGTTGCAGGTCCGCCTCCACGGCATGCATCTCGATCGACGGGAAGGCGGCGCGCAGCGGCGCCATCGCCTGCTGCAGGAAGCCGGCCGAGATGTCCACGGCGACGTACTGGCGCGGCTCGAGCACAGGAAACAGGGCGCGCGCCTTCTGGCAGTTGCCCGCGCCGAGATCGATCAGCGCGCCTTCGGTGCCGGCCGCCTCGCGTATGGCGCCGGCATGGCGCGCCAGCAGGGCCTGCTCGACGCGCGTCGGGTAGTACTCGGGAAGGCGCGTGATCAGTTCGAACAGCCGCGAACCGAGATCGTCGTACAGGTATTTCGCCGACAGCGTCGCTTGCGCGGCGCGCAGTCCATCGACGATTTCCCGGCAGGAATTCCCATTCTGCATGCCCGCTATTCCCCGATGGCGGCAGCGCCCCGGAAAGGGGGCGCAAGGCCGTTGAGCAGGATTTGACAGCGGTCCCCGCAACAGTTCCGGGAAGCAGGAACAGGCCGCGCTCGTCAAGCCCGATTTTTGCGAAATTGGGGTTCCAAGCGGCGCCAGGATTTGCTATCTTCCCGTGGATAACCATCTTTGTCACAGGGGAGTGTCATGGTTCAAAAGCAGTACGTGTTTTCCTTCGAGGAAGGCGACGGCAAGAACAAGATGTTGCTGGGCGGCAAGGGCGCCAACCTCTGCGAGATGACGCAGATCGGCCTCAATGTCCCGCCGGGCTTCACCATCTCGACCGAGTGCTGCCTCGCGTATCTGGAAAAGAACCAGCTCCCCGAGGGCGTCTGGGAAACGGTCAAGCAGTACATGGCCGACCTGGAGAAGAAGACCGGCAAGGGCTTCGGCTCCGCCGAGAATCCGCTGCTGGTTTCCGTGCGATCCGGCTCGTCGATGTCGATGCCCGGCATGATGGACACCATCCTCAACCTCGGCCTCAACGAGGTGTCGCTGAAGGGCCTGATCAAGCAGACCAAGAACGAGCGCTTCGCCTGGGACGCCTATCGGCGCTTCATCCAGCTTTTCGGCAAGATCGCCATGGGCGTCGCCGACGAGCACTTCGACGAGAAGATGAACGAGATCAAGGCCAAGTACAAGGCCAAGCAGGACGTCGAGCTCAAGGCCGAACAGCTCAAGGAACTCACGCAGGAATTCCTCGGCGTCTACCAGCGCCACACCGGCAAGACCTTCCCGCAGGATCCCTACGAGCAGCTCGAGATCGCCATCAAGGCGGTGTTCCGCTCGTGGAACGGCAAGCGCGCCATCGACTACCGCAAGCAGTTCAAGATCACGCCCGCCATGGCCAACGGCACGGCCGTCAACATCTGCACCATGGTGTTCGGCAACATGGGCAACGACTCCGGCACGGGCGTCGGCTTCACGCGCAACCCCGGCACCGGCGAGAACCTGATCTACGGCGAATACCTCGTGAATGCCCAGGGCGAGGACGTCGTCGCGGGCATCCGCACGCCGAAGCCCATCGCCGAAATGGCGACGGAAATGCCCGAGATCTACAGCCAGCTGATGGAGCTGCACAACCGCCTCGAGTCGCATTACAAGGAAGTGCAGGACTTCGAGTTCACCATCGAGAAGGGCAAGCTCTACTGCCTGCAGACGCGCAACGGCAAGATGAACGCGCTGGCGATGGTGCGCACCTCCGTCGAGATGGCGAACGACGGCATCATCAGCAAGGAGCGCGCGGTGCTGCGCGTCGAGCCGGCGATCCTCGAACAGCTGCTGGTGCCGCAGTTGGCGCCGAACCTCAAGGCCAAGTCGCTGGCGCAAGGCCTGCCGGCCTCTCCCGGCGCCGCCTCCGGCAAGATCGTGTTCGACGCCGACACCGCCGAAGCGCGCGGCAAGACCGGCGAGAAGATCATCCTCGTCCGTGAAGAGACGAAGCCGGAAGACATCCATGGCTTCTTCCAGGCGCAAGGCATCCTGACCAGCCGCGGCGGCAAGACCTCGCACGCGGCGGTGGTCGCGCGCGGCATGGGCAAGCCCTGCGTGTCCGGCTGCGAGGCGATCCACATCGACGACGTGCAGCGCAAGGCGCACATCGGCGACACGGTGCTGCAGGAAGGCGACGTCGTCACCATCGACGGCGGCACGGGCCACGTCTATGCCGGCGAGCTGCCGACGGTGGAGCCGGAATTCTCGGCCGAGCTGGTGACGCTGCTGGAATGGGCCGACAGCTTCGCCAAGCTCGAAGTGCGCGCCAATGCCGACACCCCGAACGACGCCACGCGCGCCCGCGAGTTCGGCGCCAAGGGCATCGGCCTGTGCCGCACCGAGCGCATGTTCAACAGCACCGACCGCCTGCCGATCGTGCAGGAGATGATCCTGGCGGACACGCTCGAAGAGCGCCAGGCCGCGCTCGACCGCCTGCTGCCGATCCAGCGCAACGACTTCAAGGGCATGTTCAAGGCCATGAAGGGCCTGCCGGTGACGGTGCGCCTGCTCGACCCGCCGATGCACGAATTCCTGCCGACGGCCGCGCAGCTCGAGCTCGAGATCACCCACCTGCGCCATCTGCGCGACACCATCAAGGGCCTCGAGGAACTGCCGGAGACCCTGCGCCTGCTCAACCCGGCGCTGCACGCCAAGTACGCCGACGGCCTGGCGCCGCTGACCGAAGCGCTGGCCACCTTCAAGGAGAACCACCTCGACGAGGACGTGATCCTGATGAAGGAGAAGACCCTGCGCAAGGTGCGCGCGCTGCAGGAAGTGAACCCGATGCTCGGCCACCGCGGCGTGCGTCTCGGCATCACCTTCCCCGAGATCTACTCGATGCAGATCCAGGCGGTGCTCGAAGCCGCCGCGCAATGCGCCAAGGAAGGCATCGAGGTGCATCCCGAGATCATGGTGCCGCAGGTCGCGACGGTCGAGGAACTGATGCGCATCCACAGCTATGTGACGCGCATCCACAAGATCGTCCAGCTCTCGCACGGCATCGACGTGCAGTACAAGTTCGGCTCGATGCTGGAAGTCGTGCGCGCCTGCATGCGCGCCGGCCGCATGGCCGAGGACGCCGAGTTCTTCTCGTTCGGCACCAACGACCTCACGCAGGCGACGTTCTCGTTCTCGCGCGAGGACGCCGAGAACAAGTTCCTGCCGGGCTACAACGAAGCCGGCATCCTGCAGGACAACCCGTTCGAGGTGCTCGACCAGAAGGGCGTCGGCGACGTCATGAAGATCGCCGTCGAGCGCGGCCGCGCCACGCGTCCGGACCTGAAGATCGGCATCTGCGGCGAGCACGGCGGCCATCCCGCGTCGATCGAGTTCTGCCACAGCATCGGCCTGACCTACGTGTCGTGCTCGGGTCCGCGCGTGCCGATCGCGCGCCTGGCCGCTGCGCAGGCCAACCTGAAGGACAAGGGCAGCAAGGCGACCACCACCGCCTAAGCTGTCTGACCGACGGCGAGAAGGGCCTGGCGCTGCCAGGCCCTTCTTGTTTGTGCATTACCGTAGACTGGATCCCATGCCTTATCTCAAGCTTGCCGGCGCCCACCTCGCCTATGGCCATTTCGCGCTGCTCGATGCCGCCGACCTGCAGATCGACCCGGGCGAACGCGTCGCGCTGATCGGCCGCAACGGCACCGGCAAATCCTCGCTGTTGGCGATCCTGGCGGGCGAGGGCAAGCTCGACGACGGCGAGGTGTGGCGCCAGCCCGGGCTGCGCGTCGGCTATGTGCCGCAGGAGCCGCCGTTCGATCCCGACCAGACGGTGTTCGCCGCGGTGGTCGCCGGCATGGGGGAAGTGTCGGCGCTGCTGGCGGAATACCACGACGTCTCGCATCGCATGGCGGAGCCGGGCGCCGACCACGAAGCGCTGCTGGGCCGCATGCAGGCGATCCAGCAGCAGTTGGAGGCCGCCGGCGCCTGGTCGTGCGAGGCGCGCGCCGAGCAGGCGATCAGCCGCTTCGCGCTCGATCCCGAGGCCCGCGTCGGAACGCTGTCGGGCGGACAGAAGAAGCGCCTGGCGCTCGCCCAGGCCGTCGCCGTGGCGCCCGACGTGCTGCTGCTGGACGAGCCGACCAACCACCTCGACATCGCCGCCATCGAATGGCTCGAGGAATTGCTGCTGGCATCCAAGATCACCCTGGTGTTCATCACCCACGACCGCCGTTTCCTCGACCGGCTGGCCACGCGCATCGTCGAGCTCGATCGCGGCATCCTCACGAGCTTCCCCGGCAGCTTCAAGGCCTACCAGGAGCGCAAGGAATACATGCTCAACGAGGAGGCGCTGGCGAACGCCCGCGCCGACAAGCTGCTCAAGGAAGAGGAGGTGTGGATCCGCAAGGGCGTCGAGGCGCGGCGCACGCGCGCCGTCTTCCGTGTGCAGCGCCTCGACCGGTTGCGCGCCGAGCGCGTGGCGCGCCGCGAGCGCCTGGGGCAGGTGCGCATGCAGATCGACGCCGGCGACAAGAGCGGCCAGCTGGTGGCCGAGCTGGAGCACGTGACGAAGCGCTTCGGCGACAAGGTCGTGGTCAAGGATTTCTCGACGCGCATCCAGCGCGGCGACAAGATCGGCGTGATCGGCCCCAACGGCAGCGGCAAGACCACGCTGCTGCGGCTGATCCTCGGCGAGCTGGCGCCGGACGAGGGCAGGGTGAAGCGCGGCACCAAGCTCGAGATCGCCTACTTCGACCAGTTCCGCGCCCAGCTCGATCCCGAGGCGACGCTGGCCGACATCATCTCGCCCGGCTCGGACTACGTCGAGGTCGGCGGCGCGCGCAAGCACGTCATCGGCTACCTCGAGGACTTCCTGTTCGCGCCGGAACGCGCGCGCTCTCCGGTCAAGTCGCTCTCCGGCGGCGAGCGCAACCGCCTGCTGCTGGCGCGTCTGTTCGCCAAGCCGGCCAACGTGCTGGTGCTCGACGAACCGACCAACGACCTCGACATCGACACGCTCGAACTGCTCGAGCAGCTGCTGCAGGACTACGGCGGCACGGTGTTCCTCGTCAGCCACGATCGCGTCTTTCTCGACAACGTCGTGACCCAGACGATCGCCGCCGAAGGCGCGGGGACATGGCGCGAATATGCGGGCGGCTACAGCGACTGGGCCGGCTGGCAGGCGCAGCAGGCGGCGCAGAAATCCGCCGGGGCCGCGCCGGCCGCCGCGGCACCCAAGCCCAAAGTCGAGCGTGCGGCGTCCGCCAAGCTGAGCTGGAAGGAACAGCGCGAGTTGGAAACGCTGCCGGATCGCATCGCGGCCCTCGAGTCGGAGCAGAAGGAGCTCACGGCAAGGCTCGAAGACCCCGCACTCTACCAGTCGCAGCCGGACGAAGCCCGGCGCTGCGCCGCGCGGCTGGAAGCGATCGAAACGGAATTGCTGACCCTGCTGGAGCGCTGGGAAGCCCTGGAGGGCCGGAGCGGTGGCTGACGGCTCAGCGCAGCCGGAAGCGCACGGGCAGCAGGATCTCGCTCGGCGTCCCTGCCGGCAGCGAGCGGACCGAACGCGCGGCCCGCACGGCGGCCTCGTCGAGGATGGCGTGGCCGCTGCTCTTCTCCAGGCGGGCGGCGACGGCGTTGCCCGATTCGTCGAGGAACAGCGTGACCAGCGCCTCGCCCTCGATTCCCTGCGCGATGGCTTCCTCCGGATAGAACGGCTGTTTCGCCATCTGCTGCAAGGCCAGGCGCGCAGCCTCGACCGCGGTGAAGCCGCCGCGGCGGACCGGACGCGGAGCGGGGCGGGGCTTGGGTTCGGGCTTCGGCGCGGAGCGGACCTGGGCAGGCGGCGCCTCGGGCGCGATCAGGACCGGCGGCGCGGGCAGTTCGGGCGGCACCAGCGTCGCCTGCAGGGGCTCGGCGGCCTCGTGGCGCGGCGCGGCGCGCCGGTGCATCAGGTTGCTGCCCTCGAGCACCAGGGCATGCAGCAGCAGCGAAATCGCGCAGGCGCCCGCAAGGCGCAAGGTATCGGCATTGCGGGACACGATAGGATTACGCAGTTCAAGCATGGAAGCGCGCTAATGTACCACTCGCACCGCGCGGCACGCCTGGCGGCCGCGCTGCTGTTCCTCCTCCTGATTTCGCCCGCCTGGGCGCAGGCGAAGCTCGACCTCGACAAGCTGTTCGGCGGCTCGGGCCTGCCCGACGCCATCGCCTTCCGCGTCCAGATGGAGGCCGGAAACATCGGCCGCGCCAAGGCATGGCTGGATGCCGGCCTCGATCCGGACTTCCTCGGCGACAAGGTCGGCACCGGCCTGATGATCGCCGCGCGCGAGGGCAACATCCCGCTGATGGAACTGTTCCTCTCGCGCGGCGCGGACGTGAACAAGGCCAACCAGCTCGGCGAGACCGCGCTGATGCACGCGGCGTGGAAGGGCAAGCCGGACGCGGTGCGTTGGCTGCTCGCGCATGGCGCGCGCGTCAATCCCGAGCAGGACATGCAATGGACGGCGCTGCACTATGCGGTGTTCGCCGGACATTCCGACATCGCCGCGCTGCTGGTGGACAAGGGGGCCGACGTCAATGCGCGCAGCCCCAACGGTTCCAGCGTCCTGATGATGGCCGTGTACGAAGGCCACGAGGACACCGCGCGCTGGCTGCTCGCGCATGGCGCGGACACGAAGATCAAGAACGAGAACGGCGACGGCGCCCTCGAGTGGGCGATGAAGTTCGACCGCGCCGGGATCGCGCGCATGGTGGCCTCGCCCGAGGAATTCCAGGCGGCCGCCAATCGGCCGAAGTCGGACTGGGGCACGGTGCGGCGCTCGGAAGCCGCGCCGGCGGACATCGCCGACCTTCTCCGCATACGGGAGATCCTCGCGTCGCGCAACATGCCGCTGGACAAGGTGGACAAGCGCATTGCCACGCTGCGCGCCCGCTATGCGCGCGCCGCGCTCAAGAAGCAGTTCCCGCCGGGTCCGGTGCTCGAGATCACCGCCGAACGCCGGGCGCCGGCGCGCCAGGCGGTGCGGATGCTGCCGCGGGACGGCGAACCGTAGGCCGCCGCGGGGCCATCCAATACAATCAGCCGATGCCTGACCAAGACCAGTCCGCCGCCGACGAACGCTACATGGAGATGGCGCTCGAACTCGCGCGCCAGGGCGCCACGCTCGACGAGGTGCCGGTCGGCGCGCTGGTCGTGCTCGACGGCGAGATCGTCGGCCGCGGCTTCAACCAGCCGATCAGCCGCCACGATCCCACCGCGCACGCCGAGATCGTCGCCCTGCGCGACGCGGCGGCGCGCGTCGGCAACTACCGCCTGCCGGGCGCCGCGCTCTACGTGACGCTCGAGCCCTGCATCATGTGCGCGGGCGCGATCATGCACGCGCGAATCGCACGCGTCGTGTTCGGCGCGCGCGACCCGAAGACCGGGGCGGCCGGCAGCGTCGTCGACATCTTCGCCGAAGGCCGCCTCAACCACCACGCGGAAGTGACGGCCGGCGTGCGGGCCGAGGAATGCGGCCGCCTGCTGTCGGCCTTCTTCGCGGCGCGGCGATCCCGCACGGCGGTCGCGTGATGCGCATCCGCGTCAGCATCCCGGAGCAGACGCTCGAGCTTCGCGGCGGCGACGGCGCGCTGCTGCGCCGCTACGAGGTATCGACCGCGAAGAACGGCGCCGGCGAGCAGAAGGGCAGCTACAAGACGCCGCGCGGCAAGCACATCGTGCGCGCCAAGATCGGCGCCGGCCAGCCGGAGAACACGGTGTTCGTGCGCCGCCGGCCGACCGGCGAAATCTGGTCGCCGGAGTTCGCGGCCGCCAATCCCGGCCGCGACTGGATCCTCACCCGCATCCTGTGGCTGTCCGGCAAGGAGCGGGGATTCAACCGCGGCGGCGAGGTCGACACCATGCGCCGCTACGTCTATCTGCACGGCAGCCCGGACACGGTGCCGATGGGCACGCCGGGCTCGATCGGCTGCGTGCGCATGCGCAACCGCGACATCGTCGAGCTGTTCGACCTGGTGCCGCCCGGCACCCCGGTCGACATCGTGGAATTCCGCCTGGAGACCGGCGAGTGGGACGCCATGGCGGCCGATGCCACGGCCGTCCGCCACCGCGTCTTCGTGCAGGAACAGCAGGTGCCGCCCGAACTGGAACTCGACGAGTTCGACGCCGCGAGCCGGCACGCGCTGGCGCGCGGCCCGGCCGGGGAGACGATCGCCACCGGGCGCCTGCTCGCCGACGGCCACCTCGGCCGCATGGCGGTCCTGCCCGAATGGCGCGGCAAGGGCGTGGGGCGCGCCCTGCTCGAGACCCTGATGGACGAAGCGCGGCGCCGCGGCGTGGCGCGGCTGGCCCTCAACGCGCAGACGAGCGCGACCGGGTTCTACGAGCGCTCCGGCTTCGTCGCCGAGGGCGGCGTCTTCATGGACGCCGGCATTCCGCACGTCAGGATGACGCGGTCCGTCTGAAGCGGTAGCGCCTGCGCGGCCCCGGCGCTCCGCCCTCCAGCCAGGTCTTTTCGTCGAAGGCGATCCAGCCGTCCCGGGAGACGGTCAGGACCGTCGAGTTGCGGGTGCCGTAGCCGGGCGCCCTGACGAAGGCGGCCGACAGCAGCCGTTCCCATTCGAGGCTCACGCCGGTGCGCGGCAATTGGTCGTCCGGATGGACGCTGTCGTCGCGCAGCAGGTCGAAGAGTCCCGCGTCGTCCGGCAGCCGCGCCAGGGCGGATCCGAGTTCCGACTTGGCCGCCTGCACCTTGGGCCACGGCGTGTCCAACAGGTGGTTGCAAAGGCCGTAGATGCCGGGCTCGAGGACCCTCGGCTTGCCCTCGACGTTGCTGTACCAGGCGAGGTTCCGGCCATCGCCCGCCAGCAGGTTGAAGCCGTTGAAGTCGCGGCCGCGCCGGCTTACGGCGTCGAGGTAGGCGAGCGGCGTCCGTCGGGCGGCGAAGAAACCGGCGACCAGCAGGCCGCGCGAGGCCGCCTCCGGCCGCTGCGAAGCCGGGTCGCGGAAGTTGGTCAGCGCGGCGAAGCGGCCGTCGCGGGCGACACCCATCCAGGTGCCGCCGGCCTGCAGGTCGCGCCCGGCGAGCACGTCCGGCGCATCGCGCCAGTAGGCGGCCGGGGCGGTGGGACGGGCGAAGAATTCATCCCGGTTCGCGGCAACCACCAGCGGATAGTCCGGGTGGGATTGCCAGGCGACCAGGATCAGGCACATCAGCTCACGGCGTAGGGCAGCGGCGCGAATTCAAGGCGCGGGCCGCTTGGCGCGCCGACATGGACCTGGCCGGCCTCGGCGCAGGACGCCTGCACGACCACCAGGGCGTCGTAGCCGCCACCGGGCGAGGGCGCCACGGCAGCCAGGCTGCCGCAGTGCTGGTCGCCGGTCTCGGGCGCGAACACGTCGGTGCCGGGCGCTGCCTGGCTTCCCAGGTGGGCGCGGTACATGCGGCGCTTCACCTTGCCGAGGTACTGCGCGCGGGCGACGATCTCCTGGCCCGGATAGCAGCCCTTGGTGAAGCTCACGCCCGCCACGGCGGGCGTCTCGAAATTCGCCATCTGGGGAACGAAAGCCTCTTGCGTCGCGGCCACGATGCGCGGCTGGCCGGCGGCGATCTCCAGCCAACGCCAGGCGGCGGTGCCGACGGGGCGCGCCTTGGCGGCGAGCTTCTCCCAAACCGCAGGCGCAGCGGCCGGATCGACCGCCAGCACCAGACGGCGCTCGTCGAGGCGCAGCGCCTGGCCGTTGTCGAAAGGCACGACCTGCATGGGGAAGGGGACCGCCGCGCCGAGCTCCAGCAGCGCGGCCTCCGCGGCCGGGCCGGCCAGGCCGATCAGGATCATGTCGTCGCTGGCGTCGGACAGCTTGACCTTGCTGCGCAGGACGTACATCGACAGCTTCTTCAGGATGCCGGGCAGGATGTCGCCCGACAGCATCAGCAGGAGATCGTTGCCCGGGCCGTGCCACAGGTGGAAGGAGGCGATCAGCCGGCCCTTGGCCGTGCACAGGCCGGCAAAGCGCACGGCATCGAGCGCGATGTTCTTGACGTCGTTGGTCAGCAGGTTGTGCAGGAAGGGCGCCGCTTCCTCGCCGGCGGCGCGGATCAGGCCGAGATCCGCCAGCGGCGCCATGATCGTCCCGTCGCGCGCGGCATCGAGCTCGGCGCCCTGGTCGCCGAAGTGCTCGCCTCCGTCCTTGGCGCCCTGGCGGGTGAGGAAGTCGCTCCAATCTTGTCTCATCTGCATCTCCGGCCCGGTTTTTAGCTTGGGTTATTATAGCGTTCGCCCCTTTCCCCAGCCGCCATGCGCCTTCTCAGCCGTCTCATTGCCCTCGTTCTTGCTGCCGGCATCGGGTTCCTCGGGTGGGCCGCCTGGTTTGCCAGCGCGCCGCTGAAGCTGGCGAACAGCCCGCTCGAGTTCGGCATCGATTCCGGCATGACGCTGCGCGTCGCCTCCCAGCAGATGTCCAGGGCCGGGCTCGGCTTTGCGCCCTGGGAGTTCACCCTGCTCGGCCGGCTGATGGGGCGGGCGGCGGACATCAAGGCGGGCAGCTACGAGGTGGAGCAGGGCATCACGCCGCTCCAGCTGCTCGACAAGCTGACCCGCGGCGACGTCACCCAGAGCGAGGTGGTGCTGCTGGAGGGCAAGACCTTCAGGCAGTTCCGCGCCGCGCTCGACGCCAGTCCCGACCTCAGGCACGACACCGCCGGCCTGACCGACGCCGAGATCATGGCGCGCATCGGCGCCGTGGAGTCGCACCCCGAAGGCCTCTTCTTCCCGGATACCTACCTGTTCGCCAAGCAGTCGAGCGACCTGCGCGTGCTGCGCCGCGCCTACCTGGCGATGCAGACGAAGCTGGCCGCCGAATGGGACAAGCGCGATGCGTCGCTGCCTTACGTCTCGCCCTACGAGGCGCTGATCATGGCGTCGATCGTCGAAAAGGAGACCGGGCAGCCGGCCGACCGGCCGAAGGTGGCCAGCGTGTTCGTCAATCGGCTGAAGAAGGGCATGCTGCTGCAAACCGACCCGACCGTCATCTACGGCATGGGCGACAACTTCGACGGCAACATCCGCAAGAACGACCTGACCGCGGACACTCCGTACAATACCTACACGCGGGCCGGCCTGCCGCCGACGCCGATCGCCATGCCGGGCCTCGCCTCGCTGCGGGCCGCCCTGCATCCGCCGGCGACCGACCTGCATTACTTCGTCTCGCGCGGCGACGGTTCGAGCGAGTTTTCAAGGAGCCTGGACGAACACAACCGGGCGGTCGCCAAATACCAGAAACGCAGGGGAGGGTGAGGGTGCGCGGCAAGTTCATCACGCTGGAAGGCATTGACGGAGCAGGAAAAAGCACGCATCTGGCGCGTCTCGTCGAGTTGCTGAAACAACGCGGCAAGACCGTCGTGCAGACCCGCGAGCCGGGCGGCACGCCGCTCGGGGAGAAGCTGCGCGAGATCCTGCTGTCCGAGCCGATGCACCTGGAAACCGAGGCCCTGCTGATGTTCGCCGCGCGGCGCGAGCACCTGGCCCAGGTCATCGTGCCCGCGCTGGAGCGCGGCGACTGGGTCGTCTGCGACCGCTTCACCGACGCCAGCTTCGCCTACCAGGGCGGCGGTCGCCGGCTGGCCCTGGGAAAGCTCAATGCGCTGGAAGCGTGGGTGCAGAATGGCCTCAATCCCGACCTCACGCTGCTGTTCGACGTGCCGACCGAGGTGGCGCTCGGACGCGTCATGAGCATGGGCCGCGAACTCGACCGCTTCGAGCAGGAGAAGGCGGAGTTCTTCGAGCGCGTGCGCGCCGCCTACCTCGAACGGGCTCGCCTGGCACCCGAACGGATCCGGGTCATCGACGCCAGCATGACCGTTTCCGATATTTCGTCTTTACTTGAACAAGTTGCCGCAAGTGTCTGTCAATAATCATCTTAAGTGGCACGATCGCGAGTGGCGCCGGCTTTGGGAGGCGCCAACCGGGCTGCCTCACGCGCTCCTGCTCGCCGGCCCGGCCGGGGTCGGCAAGAGCCGCTTCGCGGCCGCGCTGGTCCAGCGGCTGCTCTGCTCGACGCCGCGCGAAGCCGGCGACGATGCCTGCGGCGAGTGTCCGTCCTGCCGATTGTTTGCCGTCGGCAACCATCCCGATTTCCGCCATGTGATCCCCGAGGCGGAAGCCATCGAGGGCGAGGCCGAGGCCAGCGACGCGGAAAAGAAGAAGGCGAGTTCGCAGATCCTGATCGGCCAGATCCGGGCGCTGGAAGACTTCGTCTATGTCGGCGGGCACCTGAGCAGCCGGCGCGCCATCCTGGTCGAGCCGGCCGAGGCGATGAACGCCGCGGCCGAAAATGCCCTTCTCAAGATACTTGAAGAACCGCCGGCAGGAGTTTGTTTTGTATTGGTATCTGATCGGTGGAGAAAGCTGCTTCCGACCATCCGCAGCCGCTGCCGCACGTTGAGCTTCGGGCGTCCCGGCGAGGCGCAGGCGAGGCAATGGCTGGCCGAGCAGGGGGCGGACAAGGCGCTGCCGCTGCTATCGATGACGGGGGGCGCGCCCATCCGGGCGATGGAGGAATTCGAAAGAGGGCGGGCCAAGGCCTTCGAGGAGGTCGCGTCCAGCCTTTTCGAACCCGGCGGCGACTTCCTGGAACTGGCCGCGCGCTGGGAGGCCCATCTCAAGAAGGACGGCGGCTTCAAGATGGAGGACATCGTCGGCATGGTGCAGAAGGCGCTGTTCGACCTGGCCTCGCTGGCCAGCACCGGCCGGCTGCGCTTCTTCGCCGGGCGCGAGCGTCAGGCCGAAGCGATCGTGAAGAAGGTCGATCCGGCCAGCATCCTCGGCTACTACGGCGAACTGCTGCGCGCCCGCGCCCTGGCCAACCATCCGCTGAACCCGCGCCTGTTCCTCGACGACATCGCCGCGCGCTACCTGCGCGCCATCGCGCCCGCACGGTCATGAGCGCGCTGCTGGTCGATTCGCACTGCCATCTCGACTTCCCCGACTTGGCCGGCATCCTTCCGCAAGTCCTTGGCCGGATGAAGGAAAACGGCGTCGGCTGGGCGCTGTGCGCCGGCGTCACGCTGGAGCGGCTGCCGGCAGTCCTCGAGCTGGCGCGCAACCATGCCAACCTGTTCGCCGCCGTCGGCGTCCATCCGGACAACGAAGGCGGGGCCGAACCCGATGCCGACCAGCTCGTCGCCCTGGCGTCGGAGCCCAAGGTCGTCGCCATCGGCGAAACCGGCCTCGATTACTACCGGCTGGAAGGCGACCTCGAATGGCAGCGCCAGCGCTTCCGCGTCCATATCGCCGCCGCGCGCCGGGCCGGGAAGCCGCTGATCATCCATACCCGCTCGGCGGCGCCCGATACCCTGCGCCTGCTGCGCGAGGAGAAGGCGGAGGAGGCGGGCGGGGTGTTCCATTGCTTCACCGAGGACAAGGCCATGGCCCGGCAGGCGCTCGACCTCGGGTTCCTGGTCTCGCTGTCCGGCATCGTCACCTTCAAGAACGCCACGGCCCTCAAGGAAGTCGCCGCCATGGTGCCGCTCGACCGGCTGCTGGTGGAGACCGACTCCCCCTACCTGGCGCCGGTGCCGCACCGGGGCAAGACCAACGAGCCGGCCTTCGTCCGCCATGTGGCCGAGGAGGTCGCCCGCTTGAAGGGCATCGCCTTCGACGAACTGGCGGCCGCCACCACCGACAATTTCTTCCGCCTGTTCAAGGCGGCATCGAGGTCACATGCCTAAGCTCCTTCGCTCGCTGCTCGCGGCCATGCTCCTGGCGGCCGTTCTGCCCGTTTCGGCGGGCGTCTACGACGACATCCTGATCGCCGCCAACGCCGGCGACACGTCCAAGGTGATCGAACTGCTGCGCAAGGGCATGGACGTCAACACCTCGGACCGCAACGGCGACACCCTGGCCGCGATCGCCGCCCGCAACGGCAACGACGAGCTCCTGGATTTCCTCCTGAAGAACCGCGCCAACCTCCAGAAGCGGAACAAGTACGGCGATTCGCCCATCATGCTGGCCGCCATGCAGGGGCACGCCGATACCGTCAAGAAGCTGCTGGATGCCGGTGCCGACATCCGGACCAAGGGATGGAACGCGCTGCATTACGCGGCCTACGCGGGGCACCTCGACATCGTCCGGATGCTGGTCGAACGCCATGCCGATCTCGATGCCCGCGCACCGAACGGACAGACCGCGCTCATGCTGGCCGCCGGCGCCGGCTACCTCGACGTGGTGAAGCTGCTCGTCGATGCCGACGCCGACATGGACGTCGAGGATCCGGACGGAAACACCGCCATCAGCCTCGCCGAGAAATACGGCCGCGCCGAGATCGCGGACTACCTGCGCACCGAGGGCGCGGTGGAGTAAACCCCGGCCGGGCTCGGCCTTTTCATGCCTGCGTGGTCGCATAATGTATATTATGTTAAATCATGGATAGATCCTCCAACCGGTCCATTTCGAACATCCGCCCCTCCGCCTAGATTGCCTCCATGCTGCCGCCTCCGTCGCGGCGCCCGATCCGTCAGGAGAGACTCATGAAGCCAATCAGTGCCCTCGCGCTCGCCTTGCTCCTGGGAGCGGGCGTCGCCGTCGCGCAGGAAAAGCCGAACGACGCGCAGATCGCCGAAATCCTGGTGACCGCGAATACGGCAGACGTGGATGCCGGCAAGCTGGCCGAGAAGAAAGGGGCCAGCCAGGACGTGAAGTCCTTCGGCAAGGAAATGGTCACCGACCACTCGGCCTCCAACAAGTCGGCCGAGCAACTGGTCAAGAAGCTGAAGATCAAGCCCGAGCAGAGTTCCACCAGCAAGACTCTGAAGTCGAGCGCCGAGGAGAACATGAAGAAGCTCGAAGGCCTGAGCGGCGCCGCCTTCGACAAGGCCTACATCGACCACGAGGTCGAGTTCCACCAGACCGTTCTCGACGCGATCGACAAGACGCTGCTGCCGGACGCCCGCAATCCCGAGCTCAAGTCGACGATCACCAGCACGCGGCCAGTGATCGCGGCGCACCTGGCGCGCGCCAAGAGCATCCAGGGCAAGCTCGGCAAGTGACATCGGGGCGGCCGGTGCGCCCGGCCGCTCAGCGCTTCCAGTCGGTGGCACGCCGCTGGTGGGGCGCCAGCAGCACGCGGACCATGACGTCCTGCGGCACGCCCTCCTCCGACATCACCTTGGTGCCGGCTCGGATGCCGGCCAGCAGGGCGGCGGCGAGACCGCGGTTTACGGCCGTCTCGAGCTTCTTGTCGACACGCAACTGCTTCATTTCGGGCCCCTTCGCATGAGGGCCCCATGATGCCCGCCTGACGCCGGGCCCTCGTTTGCCGCGCTAGTCCGAACAGCCCCGGTGACGGCCACGGCAGACAACGTCGCCGTGGAATCATGGCCATGGCCGCTCGGCGGCATCGGAAGATCGACTATGAAGACGCGCAGCTTTCCCGCCTGGATCCTGGCGCTCGTACTGGCGTTGCTCGCCGGCTGCGGTGAAAAGGCCGCCCCGCCGGCTCCCCCTCCTCCCCAGGCGGCCGTTATCAGGCTCGCCGCGACGCCGACGACGTTCACCGAGGAATACGTCGGCCAGACCGAGGCGGTAGACGCCGTCGAAATCCGTGCCCGCGTCGGCGGATTGCTGGACCGGCAAGCCTATGTCGACGGCAGCGACGTGAAACCCAACCAGCTGCTGTTCGTGATCGATCCGCAGCCGTTCGAAGCGGCGGTGGCGCAGGCGCGGGCCACCCTGGCCCAGGCCCAGGCGAACTGGAAGGAGTCGCGCGCGAACCTGGCCCGCGCGCGGCCGCTGTTCGGGGATGGCGCACTCAGCCGCGAGGAACTGGACACCGCGGTCGCCAAGGAGGCGAGCGACGCCGGCAGCGTGAAAGCCGCCCAGGCCCAGGTCCGCCAGGCCGAGCTGAATCTCGGCTACGCGAGCATCCGCGCCCCCCGCGCCGGAGTCATGGGCCGTGCGCTGATCAAGCGCGGCGGGCTGGTGACGGCGGCCAGCACCCTGCTGGCGACGCTTTATCCGGTCGATCCGATGTATGTCACCTTCACCATCAGCGAGCCGACGCTGGTGGCCCTGCAGCAGCAGTTCGGGTTCGGCACGCGCGGCAGCCTCGCGCACGGACCGTCCTCCCGCCTCAAGCTCATTGACGGCAGCTTCTACAAATACGACGGCCGGCTCGACTACATCGATCCCGCCGTCGACCCGCGCAACGGCACGCTCCAGGTTCGCCTGGCGACGCCGAATCCCGAGCGCGTCCTGAGGGCCGGGCAGTTCGTCCGCGTGGTGCTGCCGGTGAGGCGCAACGCCGACGCCATCCGCGTGCCCCAGCAGGCGGTGCAGGAACTGCAGGGCGAGCAGTCGGTGCTGCTGGTCGGCCCCGACAACAAGGTGACGTCGCGGAAGATCGTCGCCAAGACCCGCATCGGCAACCAGTGGGTGGTCGAGCAGGGCCTGGCGCCCGGCGAGCTGCTGGTGGTCGAGGGGCTGGCCAAGCTCAAGCCGGGTACCGTCGTGCGGCCCGTCCTGGTCGCCAGCGCAGCGCCGCCGGCCCGGCCCGCGGACTCCCGTGCGCCGGGGCACCGCTAGCCCGCGATGTTCAATTTCTTCATCGACCGGCCCGTCTTCTCGACGGTGATCTCGCTGATCATCACGCTGGCCGGCGCGCTGGCCGGGTTCAGCCTGCCGGTCGCCCAGTATCCGCAGATCGTGCCGCCCCAGGTGCTGGTGACGACCAGCTTCCCGGGCGCAAACGCCAACGTGGTGACGCAATCGATCGCCGCGCCGATCGAGCAGCAGGTGAACGGCGCCAGGAGCATGATCTACATGGACTCGAAGAGCGCCAACGACGGCAGCTACAACCTCACCGTCACCTTCGACGTCGGCACCAACCAGGACCTGGACGCCGTCGACGTCCAGAATCGCGTCGCCATCGCCCAGCCTTCCCTGCCGCCCGATGTTGCGCGCCAGGGCGTCACCATCCGCAAGCAGTCGACCGACTTCCTCGAAGTGCTGGCGGTGACGGCACCGCACGGCGAGTACGATTCCACCTTCCTCAGCAACTATGCCTTGCTGAACCTGCAGGACGCCCTTTCGCGCGTGCCGGGCGTCGGCTACGTGCGGCTGTTCGGGGCCCGCGACTACAGCATGCGCATCTGGCTCGATCCCGACAAGATGGCGCGTCTGGGCATTACGGCGGCCGATGTCCAGCACGTCATCCAGGAGCAGAACGTCGCCGTCCCGGCGGGACGCATCGGCGTGCCGCCGGTACCGCAGGGCCAGCAGATGCAGTACACCGCCACGGTTCGCGGCCGCCTCAGCGACGTCTCGCAATACCAGGACATCGTCCTCGGGGCGGCGCCGGGCGGCCAGGTGGTGCGCCTGCGCGACGTCGCGCGCATCGAGCTAGGCGGCGCCGACTACAGCGTCAATGTCCAGGAGGACGTCACTCCCGGCGTCTTCATCGGCATCTTCCTCGGCCCGGACGCCAACGCGCTCGACGTCGCCCGCAACGTCAAGCTGACCATGGACGGCCTGGCGCAGCGCTTCCCGCCCGGCGTCATCTACTCGATCCCCTACAGCACCACGCCCTTCGTCACCGAGTCCATGAAGGAGGTGATCATCACATTAAGCGCCGCATTCCTGCTGGTGCTGCTGGTGGTCTTCATCTTCCTGCAAACCTGGCGCGCCACCATTATCCCGATGGCGGCGGTTCCCGTGTCCCTCATCGGCACCCTGGCGGCGTTTGCCGCACTAGGATTTTCGCTGAATACCTTGACCCTGTTCGGT
>DASVZD010000443.1:0-4550 GCA_036391815.1 Rhodocyclaceae bacterium | reverse complement strand
TCCTCGGTCAAGTCGAGCGCCGACGCGTTCTTCATGCCGGCGATCGGCTACGTCACCAAGCACGGCAACCTGACTTTCGGCGTCGGCGTGTATTCGCAGGGCGGCATGGGAACCGAGTACACGGGCAGTTCGCCGATGGCCTACGGCACCGGCGACAAGGTGCGCTCGGAGGTCGGCGTCGGCCGCGTCATCTTCCCGCTCGCCTACAACGTCAACGACCGGCTGACCATCGGCGGCTCGCTCGACTGGGTGTGGGCCACGATGGACATGAAGATGGCCGCCTCCACGCCGCAGTTCCTGGCGATGGCCACCGGCACCATGTCGCCCGGATTCCGCACCATGGTGCAGAACCTGGCGCCGGTCGCGACGGCCTTCCGCATCGACTTCTCCGATAACAGCCAGTTCTCGGGCAAGGCCTCGGGCTCGGGGCTCGCCGGCAAGCTCGGCCTGGTCTACAAGCTGAGTCCCGCCCTCTCCATGGGTGCGACCTATCACGCCAAGACCAGCCTGAGCGACATGAAGACGAACGACGGGGCGACGACGTTCTCGGCCTACAACGGCGGCGCCTCGATGGCCGCGGTCAACGGCAAGATCACCATCCACAATTTCCAGTGGCCGGAGACTTACGGCATCGGCCTCGCCTACCAGGCGAATTCGGACTGGCTGCTCGCCGCCGACTACAAGCGCATCAACTGGTCGGGCGTGATGAAGGACTTCCGGATGACCTTCAGCAGCGGCGCCGACTTCGCCGATTTCCGCATCAGCCAGAACTGGGCCGACCAGGGCGTGTTGATGATCGGCGCCTCCTACCGCCTGAGCGACGCCGCCACGCTGCGCTTCGGCGGCAACTTCGCCAACAATCCGGTGCCGGACGACCGCGTCAACGCGCTGTTTCCCGCCACCGTGAAGGACCAGTACACCGCGGGTTTCGGCTACCGGCTGAGCCGCAGCAGCGGCATCGATTTCGCGCTGGCTTACGCGCCCAAGGTCACGGTGACCGGCACGCAGACGGCGGACGTTCCCTTCAGCGGCGCGCCCGACAACGTGCGGACCATCACCCACTCGCAGTTCAACATGCAGCTGCAGTACGGCCAGCGCTTCTAGCGGCCGCGCGCCTCGCCGCGTTCGCGCGGCGAGCGTTCAGCGGGTCTTGTAGTGCTCGTGGCAGTTCTTGCAGGCGGACTGCACCGCCTCGAAGGCGGCCTTCGCGGCATCCTTGTCCGGCGTGCCGGCCGCCGTGGCGGCCAGCTTCTCGGTGGCGTCGAAGAACTGCTTCTTGGCCGCCGCGAACCCGGCGGGGTCGCTCCAGACTTCGGGCTTGGCCTTGCTCGGCGGGTACAGCGTATCGGGCTTGAAATATTCCCAGGGCCCCTCGCGCTTGGCCATCACGCCTGCCGTCAGCTGCTTGAACTTGTCCGCCTTGTAGGGACCGTCGCGCATCATCACGCCCATCGGTTCGAAGGCCTTCAGCAATTCCTTGAAGGCGGCGCGGCGATGGGCGACCGGCTGGCCCGGACGGTCGTCCCTGGCTTCGCCCCCGCAAGCGGCCAACAGGACGGAAAGCAGCAGTACGGCGACGGTGCGGTTCGACATGTCGGTACGGTTCGAAGTAGGCAACGGCCGCGGATCATACCCTTTCGACCGCAGCCGGCACCGGCGCGAAACCTTTTTTTACAACAAATCCCGTCCTATCCGATCCACTGGCGCGCGCTGCGGAACATCGCCAGCCACGGGCCGTCCTCGCCCCACCCTGCCGGATGCCACGACATCTGCACGGTGCGGAAGATGCGCTCCGGGTGCGGCATCATGATGGTGAAGCGGCCGTCGGCGGTGGTGAGGCCGGCGATGCCGTCGGGCGAGCCGTTGGGGTTGAACGGATAGGTCTTCGCCACCGCGCCGCGGTTGTCGACGTAGCGCAGCGCGACGATGGCCTTGTCCTTCGCCGCGTCGCTGGCGAACACCGCGCGGCCTTCGCCGTGCGACACGACGATCGGCAGCTTCGAGCCGGCCATGCCCTTGAGGAAGATCGAGGGCGAATCGGGGACTTCGACCATCACGAAGCGGGCCTCGAACTGCTCGCTGCGGTTGCGGTGGAAGGTCGGCCAGTCCTGGGCGCCGGGGACGATGGCGGCGAGGTTGCTGACCGCCTGGCAGCCGTTGCAGACGCCGAGCGCAAAGGTATCCGGGCGCGTGAAGAACGCCGAGAACTCGTCGCGCAGGCGTTCGTTGAACAGGATCGACTTGGCCCAGCCCTGGCCGGCGCCGAGCACGTCGCCGTAGGAGAAGCCGCCACAGGCGGCCAGGCCCTTGAAGTCGGCGAGGTGCACGCGGCCGGCCTGCAGGTCGGACATGTGGACGTCGTAGGGCGCGAAGCCGGCGCGCTCGAAGGCGGCGGCCATCTCGACCTGGCCGTTGACGCCCTGCTCCCTCAGGATGGCGATCCTGGGGCGGGCGCCGCCGGCGACGAAGGGCGCGGCGGGATCGAAGGTGAGCTGAGCGGACAAGCCCGGATCGCCGGCATCGGCGATGGCGTCGAACTCCTCCTGCGCGCAGTCCGCGTCGTCGCGCAGCCGCGCGATCTGGCAGCTGACCTCGCTCCACGCCTGCTGGAGTTCGGCGCGCGACACCCCGAACACCTGCTTGGCGTTGCGCCAGACGCGCACCTCGTCGCGGTCGTTGAGCGTGCCGACGACGTGCGAGCAGGCGCCCAGGCCGGCATCGCGCAGCGCCTGCATCACCGCGCTGCGGTCCTCGCGGCGCACCTGCACGACGGCGCCGAGTTCCTCGTTGAACAGCACCTTGAGCAGGCGATCGCGCATGCGGCCGTCGACGGCCTCGGGGAAGCGCTCGCTGCCGTCGACGTCGTTCATCAGTTCGTCGTAGCAGAGCGTATCGAGGTTGAGCGAGACGCCGACGTGGCCGGCGAAACTCATCTCGCAGGCGGTGGCGAAGAGGCCGCCGTCGGCACGATCATGGTAGGCGAGCAGCTTGCCGGCGGCGTTGAGCTGCTGGATCGCTCCGAAGAAGGCGGCCAGCAGCCCGGCGTCGGCATCCGGCGCTTCCGCGCCGGTGGTGCCGTAGACCTGGGCGAGCGCGGAGCCGCCGAGGCGGTTCCTGCCGGCGCCCAGGTCGATCAGCACCAGCTCGGTCTCGCCGACGTCGGCGTCGCGGCGCAACTGCGGGGTGAGCGTCCTGCGCACGTCGGCGCAGGGCGCGAATGCCGTGACGATCAGCGACAGCGGCGCCGTCACCTGCTTCTGCTGGCCATCCTCCTGCCAGCGCGTGCGCATCGACAGCGAATCCTTGCCGACGGGGATGGACACGCCGAGCTGCGGGCAGAACTCGAGGCCGACCGTCTTCACCGTGTCGAACAGCGCCGCATCCTCGGCGCCGTGGCCGGCGGCGGCCATCCAGTTGGCGGAGAGCTTGATCCTGTTCAGCGCGCCGACCGACGCGGCCGCCAGATTGGTGATCGCCTCGCCCACCGCCATGCGGCCCGAGGCCGGCGCGTCGAGCAGCGCCACCGGCGTGCGCTCGCCCATGGCGAAGCACTCGCCGAGCGTGGTGTCGTAGCCCATCGTCGTCACGGCGACGTCGGCCACCGGCACCTGCCACGGCCCGACCATCTGGTCGCGCGCCGTCATGCCGCCGACGGTGCGGTCGCCGATGGTGCTGAGGAAGTTCTTCGAGGCCACCGACGGCAGCCGAAGGACGCGCAGCGCCGCCTCCTCGAGGTCGATGGCGGCGAGGTCGAGCGGCGGCACGGCGACATTCACGCGCGTGGCGTCGCGGTGCATGCGCGGCGGCTTGCCGAGCAGCACTTCCATCGGCATGTCGACCGGGTTGTTGCCGAAATGCGCGTCCTTGACGACCAGCTGGCCGTCGCCGGTGGCCTGGCCGAGCACGGCGAACGGGCAGCGCTCGCGCTCGCAAATCGCCTTGAACTCGGGCAGGCGGTCGGGCGCGATGGCGAGCACGTAGCGCTCCTGCGCCTCGTTGCACCAGATCTCGCGCGGCGACATGCCGGGTTCCTCGGAAGGAACCGCACGCAGGTCGAAGGCGGCGCCGCAGCCGGCGCCGTGGGCGAGTTCGGGCATGGCGTTCGAGATGCCGCCGGCGCCGACGTCGTGGATCGCCAGGATGGGGTTGCCGTCGCCGAGCTGCCAGCAGCGGTCGATGACCTCCTGCGCGCGGCGCTGGATCTCCGGGTTGCCGCGCTGCACCGAGGCGAAGTCGAGGTCCGCCGTGTTGGTGCCCGTCGTCATCGACGAGGCGGCGCCGCCGCCCAGGCCGATCAGCATGCCGGGGCCGCCGAGCTGGATCAGCAGCGTGCCGGGCTTGAACTCGATCTTGAACGAGTGCTCCGCCGTGATGTTGCCGACGCCGCCGGCGATCATGATCGGCTTGTGGTAGCCGCGCATCTCGCCCGCGAATTCCTGCTCGAAGGTGCGGAAGTAGCCGGCCAGGTTGGGGCGGCCGAATTCGTTGTTGAAGGCCGCCGCGCCGATCGGGCCCTCGATCATGATGTCGAGCGCCGAGGCGATGCGCTC
>DASVZD010000442.1:0-7584 GCA_036391815.1 Rhodocyclaceae bacterium | reverse complement strand
AGTTCATCCCGCACGTGCTGGAGAAGGCGCGCCGCGTGCGCAAGATGATCGAGGCGACGGGCAAGGACATTGCGCTCGAGATCGACGGCGGCGTCGGACCGGCGAACATCCTCGAGGTGGCGAAGGCCGGCGTCGACACCTTCGTCGCCGGTTCCGCCGTCTTCGGCGCCGGCAAGGACTCCGATCCGCACCGCTACGACTCGGTGATCGCGTCGATGCGCGCGGAACTCGCGAAGGCGCGATGATGGCGCCGCGTGCCGTCAAGGCGGTCCTCATCGACCTCGACGGCACGATGCTTGACACCGTGCTGGACCTGCACGCAGCGGCGAATGCGATGCTGCGCGATTTCGGCCGTGACGAGTTGTCCGTCGAGACCATCCGCACCTACGTCGGCCGCGGCATACCCGCGCTGGTCAAGCGCTGCATCACCGGCCGGCTCGACGCCGCAGACGATCCCGCGTCGCCTCCGGCCGATGCACTTGCCTCGTTCCGCCGCCACTATGCCGAGAGCAACGGCCGCGAGGCAAAGATCTATCCCGGCGTGATCGACGGGCTGGAGGCGATGAAGGCCAAGGGCCTGCGGCTCGCCTGCATCACCAACAAGGCGGAAGCGTTCACCGCGCCGCTGCTCGAGCGCACCGGCCTCCGCAGCTACTTCGACGTCGTCGTCTCGGGCGATACCCTGCCGCGCGCCAAGCCCGATCCGATGCCGCTGATCTGGGTCTGCGGCCACTTCGATCTCAAGCCGCACGACATGCTGATGGTCGGCGACTCGCGCAACGACTTCCTCGCGGCGCGCGCCGCGGGATGCCCGATCTTCCTCGTTCCCTACGGCTACAACGAGGGCCATGATGTGCGCAATCTGGAAGGCGATGCTATAGTTGCCACACTTTTCGAAGCGGCAAAGCTCATCGCACCCGCATAAAGCATGCAACCCCGCAACCTGCAATCGACGAAGAAATACGCCCTCGGGGCGGAGGCTTGGCCCTGGCGCCGCTGGCGCTGGCTGTAGCTTTTCCGCGCGTAGCACGGCTACGCACCCGATCTTCGTTGTTGTGGAGTTGTCATGACTGAATCCGAATTCAACAGCCTGGCTGCCGCCGGCTACAACCGCATCCCGGTCACCCTCGAGACCTTCGCCGATCTCGACACCCCCCTGTCGATCTATCTCAAGCTGGCCGGCGGCCCCTACTCGTATCTGCTCGAATCGGTCCAGGGCGGCGAGCGCTTCGGCCGCTATTCGTTCATCGGCCTGCCGAGCAGCACGCGCATCGCCGTGTACGGCTCGACCATCATGCTGCTGACCGGCAACCGCGTTGCCGAGCGCCGCGAGCACACCAACCCGATGTCCTTCATCTCGGAGTTCATGGCGCGCTTCAAGGTGCCGGACTTAAAGGGCCTGCCGCGCTTCTGCGGCGGCCTGGTCGGATGCTTCGGCTACGACACGGTGCGCGCCGTCGAACCCAAGCTGGCGGACGTCTCGAAGCCCGATCCGCTCGGCACGCCGGACATCATGCTGACCTTGTCGGAAGAGATCGCCATCGTCGACAACCTCTCCGGCAAGCTCACGCTGGTTGTGTTCGCCGAGCCCGGCTTCCCGGGCGCCTGGAAGCAGGCGCAGGCCCGCTTGAAGGAACTGCTGGCGAAGCTGCGCGAGCCGGTGAGCATTCCGGAGGACAAGGCCATCGAGAGTGCGCCGGCCGAATCGGAGTTCGGCGAGGAAGCCTTCAAGGCCGCCGTGCGCAAGGCGAAACAGTACATCGTCGACGGCGACGTCATGCAGGTGGTCCTGTCCCAGCGCATGAGCAAGCCCTTCGGCGCGCATCCGCTGGCGCTCTACCGCAGCCTGCGCTCGCTCAATCCTTCCCCCTACATGTTCTATTTCGACTTCGAGGACTTCCATGTGGTCGGCGCTTCGCCGGAAATCCTGGTGCGCCTCGAGGACGGCACCGTCACGGTGCGGCCGATCGCCGGCACCCGCAAGCGCGGTGCGACGCCCGAAGAAGATGCCGCGCTCGCGGCCGAGCTGCTCGCCGACCAGAAGGAACGCGCCGAGCACCTGCAACTGCTCGACCTCGGTCGCAACGACTGCGGGCGCGTCGCGAAGATCGGCAGCGTCAAGGTCACCGACCAGTTCATGATCGAGCGCTACTCGCATGTGATGCACATCGTCTCGAACGTCGAGGGCGCGCTGAAAGACGACGAGGGCCCGGTCTCGGTGCTGAAGGCGACCTTCCCTGCCGGCACGGTGTCGGGCGCGCCGAAGGTGCGAGCCATGGAGATCATCGACGAGTTGGAGCCAACCAAGCGCGGCATCTACGCCGGCGCCGTGGGTTATCTCGGTTTCAACGGCGACATGGATCTCGCCATCGCGATCCGCACCGCCGTGGTGAAGGACAAGCGCATCTACGTCCAGGCGGGCGCCGGCATCGTCGCCGACTCCGATCCCGACAGCGAATGGCACGAGACGCTGAACAAGGCGCGCGCGCAGCTGCGCGCCGCGGAAATGGCCGAGCGCGGCCTGGATACGCGGTTCGAGTGAGGAGACGGCCATGCTGCTGATGATCGATAACTACGACTCCTTCACCTACAACCTGGTCCAGTACTTCGGCGAACTGGGCGCGGACGTGCGCGTGTATCGCAACGACGCCATCACGCTGAAGGAGATCGCGGCGATGAAGCCCGATCACCTGGTGATCTCGCCGGGACCGTGCTCGCCGAAGGAGGCCGGCATTTCGGTGGCCGCGATCCAGGAATTCGCCGGCAAGATGCCCATCCTCGGCGTCTGCCTCGGCCACCAGAGCATCGGCTACGCCTTCGGCGGCGAGATCGTGCACGCCAAGACCATGATGCACGGCAAGCTCTCGCAGATCCATCACGCCAACAAGGGCGTGTTCACCGGACTGCCCAATCCGATGACCGCGACGCGCTACCACTCGCTGGCGATCCGCCGCGAGACGCTGCCCGCCGATCTCGAAATCACCGCATGGACGGAAGACGGCGAGATCATGGGCGTGCGCCACAAGACGCTGGCCGTCGAGGGCGTGCAGTTCCATCCCGAATCCATCATGACCGAGCACGGCCACGACCTGCTCGCCAACTTCCTCAAAGGAGTCCGCTGATGATCACGCCCCAGGAAGCCCTGCAGCGCACCATCGAGCACCGCGAGATCTTCCATGACGAGATGCTGCACCTGATGCGGCTCATCATGGCGGGTGAAGTCACACCGGTGATGACCGCCGCGATTCTCGCCGGCCTGCGCACCAAGAAGGAAACCATCGGCGAGATCGCCGCTGCCGCCATGGTGATGCGCGAACTGTGCACCAAGGTCAGCGTGCCGAACAACGCGAACTTCGTCGATATCGTCGGCACCGGCGGCGATTCGGCGCACACCTTCAACATCTCGACCGCCTCGGCGTTCGTCGTGGCCGGTGCGGGAGCGACAGTCGCCAAGCACGGCGGCCGCAGCGTCTCTTCCAAGTCCGGCTCGGCCGATGTACTGGAAGCGCTTGGCGCCAAGATCACGCTGAACGCCCAGCAAGTGGGCGAATGCATCGAGGCCACCGGCATGGGCTTCATGTTCGCGCCCAACCACCACCCGGCGATGAAGAACGTGGCGCCGGTGCGCAAGGAACTGGGCGTGCGCACCATCTTCAACATCCTCGGCCCGCTGACCAACCCGGCCGGCGCGCCCAACACGCTGATGGGCGTGTTCCACCCCGACCTCGTCGGCATCCAGGTGCGCGTCATGCAGCGGCTCGGCGCCCAGCACGTGCTGGTGGTGTGGGGCAAGGACGGCATGGACGAGGTCTCGCTCGGCGCCGCCACGATGGTCGGCGAGCTGAAGAACGGCGAGATCCTCGAATACGAAGTCCATCCCGAAGACTTCGGCCTGCAGATGGTGTCGAACCGCAGCCTCAAGGTCGCCGACGCCGAGGAATCGAAGGCCATGCTGATCGGCGCCCTGGAGAACAAGCCCGGCACCGCCCGCGAGATCGTTGCGCTCAATGCCGGCACGGCGCTCTATGCGGCGAACAAGGCTGGCTCGATCGGCGCCGGCATCTCGCTGGCGCGGGAAACCATCGCGAGCGGAGCAGCGCGCAAGAAGCTCGACCAGTTCGTGCAATTCACCCAGCGCTGCAGCTGATGAGCGACATCCTCGCCAGGATTCTCGCCGTCAAGCGGGAAGAAGTCTCAGCCGCCTCGGCGGTTCGTCCCCTCGCCCAGGTCAGCGCCGAGGCTGCGGCCCAGCCGCCGGCCCGCGATTTCGTCGGCGCCATCCGGGCCAAGATCGCCACCGGCCAGTCGGCAGTGATCGCCGAGATCAAGAAGGCGAGCCCCTCCAAGGGCGTCCTGCGCGAGGACTTCCATCCGGCCGACATTGCGGCCGACTACGAAAAGCATGGCGCCGCCTGCCTGTCGGTCCTCACTGACCGCCAGTTTTTCCAGGGCGCGCCGGAATACCTGCAAGCCGCCCGGGCGGCTTGCGCGCTGCCGGTCCTGCGCAAGGACTTCATGATCGAGCCCTATCAGGTGTTCGAGGCGCGCGCCATGGGAGCCGACGCCATCCTGCTGGTCGTCGCCGCCCTCGACCTTGCCCGGATGCGCGAAATGGAGGACCTCGCGTCCTCCCTCGGCATGGCGGTCCTGGTCGAAGCCCATGATGGGGCGGAGGTGGACGTCGCCCTGCGGCTCCGCACCCCCCTGATCGGCATAAACAACCGTAACTTGCGCACATTTGACGTCAATCTGGCGACAACCATCGGACAACTGGCAAGAATCGGCCCGGACCGGATCGTCGTCACGGAATCTGGAATCCGCGACGCGGCGGACGTGGCCTTGATGCGCGACCACCGCGTCCATGCCTTCCTCGTAGGGGAAGCCTTCATGCGCCGCCCCAGCCCCGGGGCCGAACTCGCCCGTCTCTTCTCTTAGCCCACAGGCCCGGGCTGCGTCCCCCTGGCCGGCCAAGTTGCAAAAACACCACATCCCGGCGCTTCTCCCTCCCGTCGAGAGGCATTTCTTTTGGCCTACCGCCCGCCCACTGGCAGAATCCTGCCATCCCTCGAGGACGAGGGCTAACTTGGAATCAGTGGCCAACCACGTGGTGTCATTGAAACCGCAACTTTCTACAACAAGGAGTTTCATATGCAGAAGAAACTGATCGCTCTGGCCATCGCCGGTCTGTCGGGCGCCGCCTTCGCGCAGTCCAACGTGACCATCTACGGCGTCATGGACGGCACGTACGACAACGTGTCCGCCACGGGCGCGACCAACGGCGCCGCCGGCAACAACTACCAGTCCCGCGGCCGCACCACGATGAACAGCTCGTACGTCGGCTTCAAGGGCGTCGAGTCCCTGGGCAACGGCCTGGCCGTCGCCTTCCAAGTGGAAACCGCCGTTGGCGAAAACGCCGGCGCGACCAACACCGTCGCCGGCTCGACCTACGGCTGGGCGAACCGTGACACGTACGTCGGCCTGGCCGGCGGCTTCGGCACCATCGCCTTCGGCAACCTGACCGCCCCGGCCCGCGCTCTTGGCGCCGCCATGGACGTCAACTCGGGCGCCACCGGCATCGGCGCCAACACCGCCCTGCTCGGCAAGTTCTTCGGCGGCTCCGGCGCCGGCTACTTCGACCAGCGCTTCTCCAACGCCATCGCCTACATCTCCCCGACCATGGGCGGCTTCAGCGGCGTTCTGGCCTACGTGCCGAACGAGAACCGCGGCAAGGACGTTGCCTCCGGCACCGCGCAAACCAACACCACCGGCTGGACCCTGGGCCTGAACTACAACAACGGCCCGATCATGGTGGGCTACGCCTGGACGCAGATCAAGGATGCCGACAACAACAACGTCGCCGGCTCGGGTCTCGCGCTGACCACCGGTATCGGCGCTGCGAACATCGTCAAGGCCACCAACAACCGTCTGGCTGCCAAGTACAACTTCGGCGCTGGCACCGTTGGCCTGATGTGGGATCAGAACAAGGCGACCGCCGCTGGCGCCGCCGCTGCTGATTACAAGGGCACGGGCTGGTTCCTGCCGGTCACGTTCAACGTCGGCTCCGGCAAGATCATTGGCCAGTACGGCAAGGTCAACAACCCGAGCGGCACGCTGGTCGCCGCTGGCACGGACTACTCCGCCAAGCAATTCACGCTGGGCTACGAGTACAGCATGTCCAAGCGCACGATCCTGAAGGCCGTGTATTCGCAGATCACCAACAGCACGAACGCCACGTACGACTTCCTGTACGGCGTGTCCGCCCCGAACACCACGGGCCCGGGCGCTGGCGTGTCCGCTGGTGCCGATCCGCGTGGCATTTCGATCGGCCTGCGTCACTCCTTCTAATCGACTCCTGTCGATCTGAAGTTGAAACGGCCGCCTTCGGGCGGCCGTTTTTATTTGTGCAATCCGAGACCTGCGGATGCCGGATTATGCGGGGCAACAAAAAAGGGCGCCGAGGCGCCCTTTTTTGTTGCAGCGAGGGGAAGTATTACTGCTTGCCTTCCACCGTGCGCGCTTCCAGCTTTTCCTTGATGCGCGCCGACTTGCCGGAGCGCTCGCGCAGGTAGTAGAGCTTGGCGCGGCGGACGTCGCCGCGGCGCTTGACTTCGATGGAAGCCAGCAGCGGGGAATAGGTCTGGAAGGTGCGCTCGACGCCTTCGCCGGCGGAGATCTTGCGCACGATGAAGCTGGAGTTGAGGCCGCGGTTGCGCTTGCCGACCACCACGCCTTCGTAGGCCTGCAGACGCTCGCGGTTGCCTTCCTTGACCTTCACCTGGACGATCACGGTGTCGCCGGGAGCGAAGTCGGGGATGGTCTTACCGAGGCGTTCGATTTCCTCTTTTTCGAGTTGCTGAATCAGGTTCATTTCTAACTCCTGTCAAATGGCGCTTGGCCTTCCGTGCAGAGCAGCCCAAGCTGATGCACGCGGTTTGTTGTTACTGACGCTCGCGCCGGAATTCCTCCAGCAGTCGCGCCTCTTCCTTGCTCAGACTGCGGCCTTCCAGCAATTCCGGCCGCCGCAGCCACGTCCGCCCCAGCGCCTGTTTCAGGCGCCAGCGCCGGATGTTCTCATGGTGCCCCGACAACAGCACATCGGGCACCTTCATTCCGTCGTACTCCTCGGGCCGCGTGTAGTGCGGGCAATCCAGCAGCCCGTTTGCAAACGACTCCTCGATCGCGGAAGCCTCGTCGTTCAAGGCTCCCGGCAATTGCCTGACGCAGGCGTCGATCAGCGCCAGCGCCGCCACTTCCCCGCCGGAGAGCACGAAGTCTCCCAGCGATATTTCCTCGTCGACGCAGCGCTCGATCAGCCGTTCATCGACGCCTTCGTAGCGTCCGCACAGCAGCACGGCACCGTCAGTCTTCGCCACCTCGCACACCTTCGCATGCGTCAGCGGCTGGCCCTGCGGCGAGAGGTAGAGCACCTTCCCGCTGCCGCCGCGCGCCGCTTTCGCGGCTGCTATGGCCTTTTCCAGCGGCGCCACCTGCATCACCATGCCGGGGCCGCCACCGAAGGGCCGGTCGTCGACCGTGCCATAGCTGTTTTCCGCCCACTGGCGCGGATTCCATCCTTCGAACTGC
>DASVZD010000441.1:0-6088 GCA_036391815.1 Rhodocyclaceae bacterium | reverse complement strand
GGAGGAAAAGGTCGCCGACTTCAAGCGCCACATCAAGGCGGGCCGGCTGGAGGCGCTCAAGCCCGGCGAGTTCGGCATTGTGCTCGGCTCGGAACTGGCGGGTGCGCTGGGCGCCTACATCGGCGACAAGGTGACGCTGATCGCGCCGCAGGGCATCGTGACGCCGGCCGCGATCCTGCCGCGCCTCAAGCAGTTCCGCGTCGTCGGCATCTTCGAGGTCGGCATGTTCGAGTTCGATTCCGGGCTGGCGCTGATCGACATGGAGGATGCCCAGAAGCTCTACCGGCTCGGCGACCGCGTCTCAGGCGTGCGGCTCAAGGTCGACGACCTGTTCGCCGCCCCGCGCATCGCGCGCGAGCTGCTGTCGACGCTGGATGCCGACGCCTACGTGACGGACTGGACGCGCAGCCACGCCAACTTCTTCCGCGCCGTGGCGATCGAGAAGAACATGATGTTCCTGATCCTGCTGCTGATCGTCGCCGTCGCCGCCTTCAACATCGTGTCGACGCTGGTCATGGCGGTGACCGACAAGCAGGCCGACATCGCCATCCTGCGCACGCTGGGCGCCAGCCCGCGCAGCATCATGCAGATATTCATCGTGCAGGGCGCGCTGATCGGCGTGATCGGACTCGTCACCGGCGTCGCGACCGGCGTGGCGCTGGCGCTCAACATCGACGTGGTGGTGCCGGCCATCGAGCACACCTTCGGCATCCAGTTCCTGGCAAAGGACGTCTATTACATCTCGGAGCTGCCGTCCGACCTGCAGTGGCCCGACGTCGCGGTGATCTCCGGCGTGTCCTTCCTGCTGACGCTGCTCGCCACGCTGTATCCGTCGTGGCGCGCGGCGCGCGTCAATCCCGCGGAGGCGCTGCGCTATGAGTGAGTCTGTCCTGCGCTGCCGCGGCCTCAAGAAGGTATTCCGCCAGGGCGACGCGGAAGTGCCGGTGCTGCTCGGCATCGACCTCGACGTCGCCGTGCGCGAGCGCGTCGCCATCGTCGGCGCAAGCGGCTCCGGCAAGAGCACGCTGCTGCACCTGCTCGGCGGCCTCGACAAGCCGACGGCGGGCGAGGTGACGCTGCTCGGCCGCGACCTCTCCAACGTCGACGACGCCGAGCGCGGCCGGCTGCGCAACGAGAGCCTGGGCTTCGTCTACCAGTTCCACCACCTGCTCGGCGAGTTCTCGGCGCTGGAGAACGTCGCCATGCCGCTGCTGATCCGGCGCATGCCGAAGGCGGAAGCCGAGGAGCGCGCCGCCGCGATGCTGGTGCGGGTGGGGCTGGGCGACCGGCTGGTGCATCGTCCCGGCGAGCTTTCCGGCGGCGAGCGCCAGCGCGCCGCCATCGCGCGCGCCCTGGTGACGCAGCCCGCCTGCGTGCTGGCCGACGAGCCGACCGGCAACCTCGACCGGCAGACCGCCGACCGCGTCTTCGACCTCATGCTGGAGCTCAACGCCGACGTCGGGACGAGCCTGATCGTGGTGACCCACGACCCCGGCCTCGCCGGGCGTGCGGGCCGGATACTGCACCTGGTGGACGGGCAGCTCGCCTAGGCGCCGGCGCCGGGCGGCGTCAGCGCCTTCGGCGTCAGAGCGCCTTCTTGGCGGTGATGGCGCCGCGGATCTGCCGGGCGCCGTAGCCGGTCGCCTGGTCGTCGGGGTAGAGCTCCTTGAGCTTGTCCTTCACCTCGGCCGACATCTTTTCCGGCGTGCCGTGGCAGCTCAGGCAGAGCTCCTGGGTCGGCAGGGCCTTCATGTAGCGCGCGGTCCGCTGGCCGTCGGCGCTGACGATCTCGAACTTCTCGATCTTCGCCGGATCCTCGCCGGCCGCGAGGCGGCGGTCGAACTCCTCCAGCACGCCGCGCTCCCAGGCGTCGGGCACCGCCTTGGGGTTGCGGTTCTTCAGGCTGACGCGGCGGATCGACCAGCCGGTCTGCTCCGACAGCGCCTTGGCCATCTGCGGCGCCCGGTCGCGGCACACGGGGATGGCGGCCACCTGGCCGCCCTTGGCGATTTCGGCGGAAAGCACCTCGAGCAGCTTGGGCACCATCCTGGCGGGGATGGCGTGGGCCTCGTCGAGCAGCTGGGTGTCGTCGGCGAAGGCCGGTGCGGCCAGGGTGCCGAGGGCGGCGAGTGCGAGCAGGGATTTCTTCATGTTGTTTCCTCGATGGTTGGGGTTTTCTATTCGGAGGACTCTTCCTCGACCTGCGGCAGCAGCGCGGCCTCCAGCTCCTGGCGGCCGTGCGGCGAGGTCATCGCCACGATGGTGAAGCCGGGCTGCAGCAGGAATTCGTCGGCGGGCGGGTTGAACACCCAGTCGCCCTTGGTGCGCACGGCCAGCAGCACGTAGTTGGCGCTGCGCAGCTTCAGCGTGGCGAGCAGGCGCGGCTCGAAATCCTCGGGCACGATCACTTCCTCGACGCGCAGCCGGTGCTCGGAGCGCAGCATCTCGTCGAGGAAGGAAACCACATGCGGGCGGATCATCGCGGAGGCGATGCGCATGCCGCCGGTGAAGTTGGGCGAGACGATGGCGTCGGCGCCGGCCTTCTTCATCTTCTCGACGTTGCGCAGGTCGTTGCAGCGCGCCACCACGCGCACCTGGGGCGCCATCTGCTTGGCCGTCAGCGAGATCATCAGGTTGCGGCTGTCGTCGCCGGTGACGGCGAACACGCCGCGCGCCTGCTCGATGTTGGCGGCCGTCAGCACGTCCTCGTCGGAGGCGTCGCCGTGGATGAACAGCATGCCGGGATGCTTCTCGGCGTGCGCCTCCAGGTACTCGAGCTTCTCGTCGATGGCGACGAAATGGCGGTTGGTGCTCTCCAGTTCCTGCCCCACGTTGCGCCCGACGCGGCCGAAGCCGCAGACGATGTAGTGGTTGCGGATCTTCTTCATCGTTTTTTCCATGCGCCTTCTCCGCATCGATTTGTCGAAGTCGCTGGCCAGGACGATGGCCGTGACGCTCGAAAAGAAATAAGTCATGATGGCCACGCCCGAGAAGGCGATCGCCATGGTGAACACTTCCAGGTGGGGCCGGTGCCAGATCTCGACGCCGCCGCCGTAGCCGATGGTGGCGACCATCAGGAAGGTCATGTAGAGCGAATCGACCCAGCTGTTGTCGGGATCGCCGAGGAGCTTGTAGCCGATCGTGCCCGCCAGCATGATGGCCGAGAAGCCGCCGAGCGCCACGAGGATCGACAGGCGCGCGCGGCGGAAGACTTCGCTGGTGTTTTCTTCGTAGTTCATGTCGCCCGCGATTTTAGCGGATGGGCGGCGGGCAGGCATGCCGGATGGTGCCAATCGGCCTCCCATCTGGTCTAATTGTTTGTCATGTTCGCCATCGTCGCCTTCGCCGCCGGAATCGCCTGCCTGCAATGGCTGCCGGCGCTGCCCGAGCCGGCCGCGATCGGGGCGCTCGCCGTGGCGGGCGCCGGGTTCCTGTCGCTGCGCTTGTTTACGACGCGGAAGCGCGCCGCGGCGCTCGCGGGCGCCTTCCTGCTCGGCATTTCATGGGCGGGGCTGCGGGCGCAGCTGCGCCTGGCGGACGAGCTGGCGCCGGCGAACGAGGGGCGCGACGTCGAGATCGTCGGCGTGGTGGCCGGGCTGCCGCAGCCGTTCGAGAACGGCCTGCGCTTCGCGTTCGACGTCGAGCAGGCTCCCGCCGGGGTGCCGTCGCATGTCTCGCTGGCCTGGTATCGCGAGGCGCGCCGCGGCTGGCATGGCGAGGACGACGACATGGCGGCCGCGCAGCGCGTGCACGCGGGCGAGCGCTGGCGGCTGCAGGTGCGGCTCAAGCGCCCGCACGGCAACCTGAACCCGCACGGCTACGACTACGAGGCGGCGCTGCTCGAGCGCGGGGTGCGGGCCACCGGGTACGTGCGGACGAGCGAGCGGAACGCGCGGCAGGACGAATTCGCCTTGGGCTTCGGCTACGCGGTGGAGCGGCTGCGCGAGCGCGTCCGCGAGCGCTTCCAGCGCGTCCTCGGCGATGCGCCCTACGCCGGGGTGCTGGTGGCGCTGGCGGTGGGCGACCAGCGCGCGATCGATCCGGGACTGTGGCAGACGTTCGCGCGGACCGGCACCACCCACCTGATGAGCATCAGCGGCAGCCACATCACCATGCTCGCCGGGCTGGCCTGGTGGATCGCCGCGGCGCTGTGGCGGCGGTCGGCGCGCCTGCCGCTGCGGCTGCCGGCGCAGAAGGCGGCGGCCGCCGCGGGCTTCCTCGCGGCGCTCGCCTACAGCCTGCTCGCCGGGTTCGAGGTGCCGGCGCAGCGGACGCTGTTCATGCTCGGCATCGTGGCGGCGGCGCTGTGGTCGGGACGCAGCGCCGCCGGCAGCCGCGTGCTGGCGCTGGCCTTGCTGGCGGTGCTGCTGCTCGATCCCTGGGCGGTGCTGGCGGCCGGCTTCTGGCTCTCGTTCGGCGCGGTGGCCGTGCTGTTCTACATCGGCGCCGGACGCATCGGCCGGCGCCACTGGCTGGCGGAGTGGGGCCGCACGCAATGGGCGGTGACCGTCGGCATGCTGCCGGCGCTGCTGGCGCTGTTCCAGCAGTTCTCGCTGACGTCGCCGCTGGCCAACGCGATGGCGATTCCCGTGGTGGGCTTCGTCGTCACCCCGCTGGCGCTGGCCGGCAGCCTGCCGCTCGGCGATCCGCTGCTGTGGCTCGCCCATCTGGCGATGCAGGGACAGATGGCCGTGCTCGACTGGCTGGCGGCCTCGCCGTGGGCCGTCTGGCAGCAGCATGCGCCGCCGGCGTGGAGCGTGCTGCTGGCGGTGGCCGGCATCGGCTGGCTGTTGCTGCCGCGCGGCTTCCCGGCACGCTGGCTGGGGGTCGCCGCCTGCCTGCCGATGCTGCTGGTGCCGGCGCCGCGCCCGGCGGCGGGGAACGTCGTCGTCACGGTGCTCGACGTCGGGCAGGGGCTGGCCGTGCATGTGCAGACGCAGCGGCACGACCTGCTCTACGACACCGGGCCGCTGTTCTCCGCCGATGCCAACAGCGGCAACCGCATCATCGTTCCCTACCTGCGCGCGCTGGGCGTGCGGCGGCTCGACGGCCTGATGCTGACGCACGAGGACAAGGACCATTCGGGCGGCGCCGCCTCCGTGCTGGAAGCGCTTCCGGTCGACTGGATGTCCAGCTCGCTGCCCTACGAGAATGCCTTGTCGGCCGAGCCGGTGGCGCAGCGGCCTTGCGCCGACGGCGACGCCTGGGAGTGGGACGGCGTGCGCTTCGAGGTCCTGCATCCGCCGTCCGCGCAGTTCGACGCCCCGACGCGCAAGACCAACGACATGAGCTGCGTGCTCAAGGTGACGGCGGCCGGGCGCAGCATGCTGCTGACCTCCGACATCGAGACGCTGTCCGAGGCCGCCATCGGCGCGCGCCATGCGCGGGAGCTGCGCGCCGACGTGCTGACCGTGCCGCACCATGGCAGCCGGACCTCGTCGTCGCCGGAGTTCGTCGCCGCGGCCGGCGCGCGGGCGGCGATCTTTCCGGTCGGCTACCGCAACCGCTTCGGCCACCCGATGCAGGACGTGGCGGCGCGCTACGGCGCCAGCGGCGCCGCGCTGTGGCGCACCGACCGGGATGGTGCGGTCTCGGTGCGGCTCGGTCCCGAGGGTGTCGCCATCGGCAGCGAGCGCCTGGAGCGGCGGCGCTACTGGCATGGGCGGTGAATCATGCCGCTTGCATCGTGCCGGCAAAGGGTGGCAACATGCCGTCGGCATCCAGTCACGGGAGGAGAACAGCATGGACAGGCTCAAGCGTTTTTGGCTCGCCGTCGCCGTCGTGGCGCTGGCGGGGTGTGCGACGACACGGCCCTCGTCCGACACGGCCGCGGAGCGGGAGCGGGCGGCGACCCTGGTGCTGCTGTGCGCCGACGTGATGGACCTCAGGCGCTTGCAGATGGCCGATCCGGATGCCGAGCCGGTGCCGCCGAAGTGGAGCCACTTCGCGGCGAAGGAGGACGGCGGCACCTGGGAGATCGTCGGCTATCTGTCGGCGATGGACTCGATCGAACTGTTCGGCGAGATTCCGGTCGCCAAGCCGAAGCGCGTGCTGTACGGCGTGCTGGCGCGGGAGATCGCCAATCCCG
>DASVZD010000440.1:0-5252 GCA_036391815.1 Rhodocyclaceae bacterium | reverse complement strand
AACGTCAACGCCGCCAACAACCTGCATCGCACGCCGCTGTTCGCCGCCGCCTTCCACGGCAGCCCGGAAACGACGAAGCTGCTGCTGTCCAAGGGCGCCGACGTCTCGGCGCAGGACGCCGGCGGCTTCACGCCCCTGCATGCCGCCGTGCTGGGAGGAAATGCGGCGGTTGCGACCGCGCTGGTCAACGCCGGCGCCAACGTCAATGCCGCGTCCGGCGCCGGCATGACGCCGCTGCACCTGGCCGCGGCCACCGGCCAGCCGGACATGGCCAGGCTGCTGCTGGGCGCCGGCGCCGACAAGTCGGTGCGCGACCGCCAGGGCGAGACGGCCGCCAAGCTGGCCGAGACCAACCACCATCCGACGACCCTGGGGCTGCTGCAGAAGTCCAGGGCGCACGTGGCCAAGTAGGGCGCCCGCGCGGGACCGCAGGCCATGCTCAGGTACCTGCGAACCCGCCTTCCTTGGCCGGCCTGGCCGGTCGCGCTATCCGTCGCCGCGGCCGACGTCCTCGTCGTCGGCGTGATCGCCGTCTCGCTGCAGGCGAGCTACCGGATGTATTTCGAGCGGGCGGCGATCACCGCACGCAACACCAGCCGGCTGGTGGCGCAGAACATCGTCTCCGAGATCGAGCGCGTCGACATGGGGCTGGGCGTCGTGCAGGACGAGTACGAGCGCGAGCGCGCCGCGGGGCGCATCGACCCGGGACGGCTGGCGACGCTGCTGAGGCGCCAGCAGGCACGACTGCCGATGGTCGACGAGGTGCGCATCGCCGATGCGCGCGGTCGCCTGGTCTATTCGAGCCGCGACGCCGTGCCGGCCGGGATCTCGATCGGCGATCGCCCCTATTTCGTTGCGCTGCGCGACGATCGCGGCGGCGGCCTGGCGATCTCGCGGCCGCTGGCCAATCGCGTCACCGGCAAGCCGGTGGTGATCTTGGCGCGCCGGCTTTCCGGCCCGGACGGGCAGTTCGACGGCGTGGTCTCGGCTCCCGTGGCGATCGAATGGTTCAACCAGAAGTTCGCCGCACTCAAGGTGGGGGCGGGCGGAACCGTGGTCCTGCGCGGCAACGCCAGCCGCGACTTCGACCTGCTGGCGCGCTTCCCGCAGGCCGGCTTGATCGGCCAGACCACCATTTCGCCGGTGTTCCGCGCCATGGTCGCCAGCAGTCCGCAGGGCGGCGTGTACCGGGCGAACGCGGCGGCCGACGACGTTGAGCGCACCTTCTCCTACGAGGCGGTCGGCGCCTATCCGCTCATCGCCCTGGTGGGGCTCAGCACCGAGGATACGCTGACGGAATGGCGGCCGGAGGCGGCGAAGTTCGGCCTGCTGGCCGCGGTGTTCGCCGTGCTGAGCGCGCTCGGCGCCCGCTTCCTGCTGCGCTCCTGGGGTTCTCAGCTGCGCGCGTACGAGGAAGTGCGCATCCTCAACGCCCGCCTCGAGCGCGACATCTTCGCCCGGGCCCAGGCGGAAGCCGAGGTGACGCGGCTCAACACCGAGCTCGAGGCGCGCGTGCAGGAGCGCACCCGCGAACTGCAGGCGGCCAACCGGGAACTGGAAAGCTTCTCCTACTCCGTCTCGCACGACCTGCGCGCGCCGCTGCGCGCCATCGACGGCTATTCCGCCATCCTCATGGAGGACAACGAAGCGCGCCTGGACGACGAGGGCCGGCGCTGCCTCGAGCGCATCCGCGGCAATGCCACGCGCATGGGCAACCTGATCGACGACATGCTCGATTTCTCGCGCACCGCGCGGCGCGAGATGCAGGTGGCGAGCATCGACATGCACGCGCTGGCGCGCGAAGTCTTCGACGAAGTACGCGGCGACGCGCCGCGCGACCGCGAGATCGAGTTGCGCCTCGGCCGCCTGCCGCCGGCGCGCGGCGATCGCGCGATGATCCGTCAGGTGCTGGTGAACCTGATTTCCAACGCCATCAAGTTCAGCGCGCCGCGCGACCGCGCCGTGATCGAGATCGCCGGCACGGCGGGCGGCGGCGAGAGCGTCTACAGTGTCAGGGACAACGGCGTGGGCTTCGACATGCAGTACGCCGACAAGCTGTTCGGCGTGTTCCAGCGCCTGCACGGGGCGGCGGAATTCCCGGGTACCGGCATCGGGCTGGCGATCGTCAAGCGCATCGTCGAACGCCACGGCGGCCGGGTGTGGGCCGAGAGCCGGCCCGGCGAAGGGGCCGCCATGCACTTTACCTTGCCGAGTGGAGGAAGCTGATGAACCGCGACGACGTCGACATCCTGCTGGTGGAAGACACCGACTCGGATGCGGAGCTGGCCATCCGCGCCCTGCGCAAGCGCGGCCTGGCGAACAAGCTGGTATGGCTGGGGGACGGGGCGCAGGCGCTCGATTTCCTGTTCGCCGAGGGCGAATACTCGCGGCGCAACGCCGAAAGCCACCCGAAGGTCATCCTGCTTGACCTGCGCCTGCCCAAGGTGAGCGGCATCGAGGTGCTGCGCCGGATCAAGGCCGACCCGCGCACGCGGAACATCCCGGTGGTGGTGGTCACGTCGTCCAAGGAGGACACCGACCTCAGGGAGTGCTACGCGCTCGGGGTCAACAGCTACATCAGCAAGCCGGTCGAGTTCGACGAATTCACCCGGGCCGTCGGCGACCTCGGCTTCTATTGGTTGCTGGTGAACCGGCGTCCGGGCTGAGGGTCAGTCGTCCGCCGCCGCCGTGTTGGCGAGTTCCTGCAGGCATTTCGGCCGCCAGTGGCAGTCGCGCTGCCGGCATAGCCAGATGAAGGCCGTGCCGTAGCATTCGCGCTCTCCGCACAGCCATTGCGTCCGGCGGATCATCGCGGCCTCGTCCAGATCCTCGGTCATCCGGTCTCTTCCCGTCGCGGGGTGCATGGCGACCTCCCAACACTGCGAAAATTGCGCCGGCAGCCCGGCCCGCGGCGGGGGGGTGGGGCCGCGGATCTGCGCCGGGTCGTCGGCCTTCGCAGGCTAGGAAATGGGCGATGGGGACGAAATAAGGGGCAGCACGTAGGAACCCGGATGGCGGCCCGCGGCTTCGAAGTCGCGAGTGACCTTGGCCCGGTCCGGCTCTACAATGCCCGGGAGAAGCGCCATGTCCCCGATACCAGAGCACCTCCTTACAGGCATTCCCCGCATCGACCGCGAACACCAGGCGCTGGTCGAGCTCATCGACGGCATCGACGGCGTCTGCGTCATCGACAACGCGGCGGACTGCCATGGCTGCATCCTCTCGGTGCGCGACGAATGTGCGGGCAAGCTCGCCACCCTGCTGGCGACGCTGAAGGAGTACATGCAGGCGCACTTCCGCTACGAGGAGCGGCTGATGATCGACTGGGCGGTGCCGCAGGACCATCTGGCCGAGCACCAGGCGGCCCACCGGCTGATCGAGAACCGCTTCCACGACCTGCTCGACGAATACACCTACGCGAAGAACAGCGCCGCCACGGCGCGCAAGGTCGCCGCCGAACTGCGCGAGTGGCTGGTCGACCACCTCGACAACTACGACGGGCAGCTGGCCGTCTACGTCGCTTCCGAGGACCGTTTCTGAAGGAGCCTAGCGGGCGAACAGCTCGAGCGGGAAGCGCACCGCGCCGCTGATGGCGAGCGCCGCCGCCACCGACAGCCCCACCGAGAACAGCGCCTGGCGCCGGCCGAGCGTCTTCACCATCACCGCGAAGGTCGACAGGCAGGGCACGTAGAAGGTGAGGAACAGCAGGAAGGTGGCGATCTGCACCGGGCGCATCAGCGGCACGATGTCCTGCGTGCCGAGCGCCTGGTAGATCATCAGCAGCGACAGCTCCTTGCGCAGTACGCCGAACAGGATGGGCACGCCGAGGACGACCGGCAGTCCCAGCCACCAGACCGTGACAGGGGTCAGCAGCTTGTTGATGACGCTGTCGGCGCCGACGTGCGACAGCAGCGCCAGCACGATGCTGCCGCCGATCAACAGCGGCGTGACGATGGTGACGATGTCGCTGGTGCGTTCCCAGGTGTTGGCGACGACCGCGGACAGGCGCGGCATGGCGTAGGGCGGGATCTCGGGCACCAGGCCGGGGCCGGCCGAGGCGAAGCGGCGCGCCAGGAGGTTGCCCATCAGCGCGATGACCACCAGCGTCAGCATGAAGATGGCGAACACGCCGAGGCCGCCGAGGTACTTGCCGCCGAGCGCGAGGATGATCGCCGAGCGCGCCGAGCAAGGCACGAAGGTGATCAGCACGGAAGCCAGCAGGCGGTCGCGCCCGGTCGAGCTGTTGGCCACCGCGGACAGTGCCGGCACGTTGCAGCCGAGGCCGATGAGGAAGGGCACGGCGACGCCGCCGTGCAGGCCGATGTGGTGGAAGCCGCGGTCGACGACGAAGGCGACGCGGTGCATGATGCCCGATTCCTCGAGCGTCACCAGCAGCACCACCAGCGGCAGCATGTAGGGCACGACGATGCCGACCAGGCCGACCAGGGCATCCGCCACCGCATGGCCGACAACGCCGGCCGTGCTGGTCGGGTGCCATTCCTGCACCAGAGCGGCAAGCCGCGCCGAGGTCTCGGCGTCGAGGCCCGCCGCCACCTCGAACACCAGATACAGCACCAGCGCGAACACCGCCATGCTGCCGATCAGGCCCCAGCGCGGATGCAGGAAGACGTCGTCGAGCCAGACCTGCCAGCGGCGCGTGTCGTCGCGCCGCGCCAGCCGGGTGACGTTCTCGTAGAGCAGCGCGGCGCGGTGGTGGCGGTCGGCGTGGATCTCCTCCGGCAGCGGCCGCGGCAGCAGGGTTTCGGCCGCGGTGCGGGCCGCCTTCAGCCGCGGCAGCAGCTCGGGGAAATGCTCGCCGTACTGCTCGAAGAAGTAGTCGTCGTTCTCGGCGAGCTGCATCAGCAGCAGCGGCCGCGGCATGCGGAAGGCGTCCTCGATCTCGGGGCTGGCGAGCAGGGCGTTGAGGGACTCGAGGCTGCGCGCGATGTGCGGGCTGGGCGGCTGCGGCAGCGGGCAGATGTGCTCGCGCGCCGCGGCCAGCGCGGCGGCGAACAGCTGCGTGAGGCCGACGCCCATGTGCGCGACGGTCGGCAGCACCGGCACGCCGAGCTGCTCGGCGAGGCCGCGCACGTTGATGTAGAGGCCCTTCTCGCGCGCCTCGTCCATGCGGTTGAGGGCGATCACCAGCGGCCGGCCGAGCAGCGCCAGCTCCAGCGCCAGCTCGAGGTCGCGCTCCAGCGCGGTCGCATCGACCACCTGGATCAGCACGTCGGGCGCGCGGAAGGCGACTT
>DASVZD010000439.1:0-12513 GCA_036391815.1 Rhodocyclaceae bacterium | reverse complement strand
CACGCACCTGGTCAGCCCCGAGATGGCCGCCGCGGCTGCCATCGCCGGCCATTTCGTCGACATCCGCAACGCCTTCTGACGGGAGCAAATAATGAAACCCTTCACCTACCTCGACGGCCTCGCCTGCCCGCTCGACCGCGCCAACGTCGACACCGACGCCATCATCCCCAAGCAGTTCCTCAAGTCGATCAAGCGCTCGGGCTTCGGGCCCTATCTGTTCGACGAGTGGCGCTACGCCGACCACGGCGAGCCGGGCATGGATTGCACCAACCGCCCGCTCAAGAAGGAGTTCGTGCTCAATCAGCCGCGCTACCAAGGTGCTCAGATCTTGCTTGCGCGCGACAACTTCGGCTGCGGCTCCAGCCGCGAGCACGCGCCGTGGGCGATCGAGGACTACGGCTTCCGCGTCATCATCGCGCCGTCGTTCGCCGATATTTTCTTCAGCAACTGCTACAAGAACGGCATCCTGCCGATCGTTGCTTCTTCGGCGATCGTCGACCAGTTGTTCCGCGAGTGTGCCGCCACCGAGGGCTATCGGCTGCGCGTGGATTTGGAAACGCAGACGGTGCGCAATCCCGCCGGCGAGTGGTTCCAGTTCGAGATCACGCCGCATCGCAAGCATTGTCTGCTGAATGGGCTCGATGAGATTGGTCTCACGCTACAGCATGCGGACGAGATCAAGGCGTTCGAGGCGAAGCATCGGGCGGCGCAGCCGTGGTTGTTTGCGTGAGGTGAAACGGTAGGAGGGGTGGCCGTGGTGCGCTCGGGCCGACGGGGTGCCCTGCTGCGCTGCGTGTCCCCCGGCGGACAAGAGCGATAAGGCGTCCGCCTCCTCCTTTACCTCCGCGCAGCAGGGCACCCCATCAGCCCGGCGGGGAACCGTAGTGGCAACTCAAGCGTTCAAGATCGCGATGGCGTCTAGCCGAGGGTGGCGGGGGGCCGTCGACGCGTAGGTAAAGGAGGAGGCGGACGCTCTATCGATTTTGTCCGCCGGGGGACACGAAGCGGCGACGGCCCCCCGTCGCCCTCGGCGGGTTCAAAGCACACCAGCCCAACAACGAATTAAAAACTGAACTTGAAAGGAACAAAAGACCATGAAGATTTGCGTTCTCCCCGGCGACGGCATTGGCGTCGAGATCGTGGCCCAGGCCATGCGCGTGCTGGACGTGTTCAAGTCCGAAGGCATGAAGATCGAGACCGAGACCGCGCTGCTCGGCGGCTGTGCCGTGGATGCGACCGGCAACCCGTATCCGGAAGCGACCCAGAAGGTCGCGCGTGCCGCCGACGCCGTGCTGCTCGGCGCCGTGGGCGGTCCGAAGTGGGACAACAACCCGCGTCCGCAGCGCCCGGAGCGCGGCCTGCTGGGCATCCGCAAGGACCTCGGCCTGTTCGCCAACCTGCGTCCGGCGGTGCTGTATCCGGAACTCGCCAATGCCTCGACCCTGAAGCCGGAGGTCGTGTCCGGCCTCGACATCATGATCGTGCGCGAGCTGACCGGCGACGTGTACTTCGGCGAGCCGCGCGGCATCACCACCGAGAACGGCAAGCGCGTCGGCCGCAACACCATGATCTACAGCGAGGACGAGATCCGCCGCATCGGCCATGTCGCCTTCCAGATCGCGCGCAAGCGCAACAAGAAGGTCTGCTCGGTCGACAAGATGAACGTGCTGGAAACCACGCAGCTGTGGCGCGACGTCATGATCGAGATCGCGCCCGAATATCCCGATGTCGAGTTGAGCCACATGCTGGTCGACAACGCCGCGATGCAGTTGGTGCGCAACCCCAAGCAGTTCGACGTCATGGTGACCGGCAACATCTTCGGCGACATCCTCTCCGACGAGGCCTCGATGCTGACCGGCTCCATCGGCATGCTGCCGTCGGCGTCGCTCGACGAGAACAACAAGGGCCTCTACGAGCCCTGCCACGGCTCGGCGCCGGACATCGCCGGCAAGAACCTGGCGAATCCGCTGGCGACCATCCTTTCCGTCTCGATGATGCTGCGCTACACGTTCGGCAATGAGGAATCGGCCCTGCGCATCGACAACGCGGTGAAGAAGGTGCTGGCCGCCGGCTACCGCACCGGCGACATCTACGAGGCGGGCACCAAGAAGGTGTCGTGCTCTGAGATGGGCGACCAGGTCGTCGCCGCGCTGTAGGACGAAGCGGGACAGCGGCCGCCGTCCCGCCTTCCCCTCAGGAATCGAAGTAGTGGAACAGGGTGCTGCGCGTGGCGCTCGCGTAGGTGCTCTTCAGCAGCGCGCCGAGGTTCCTGCCGTTCTGGCCTGAAGCCGCCTGCGGCGGCAGCGACGAATTGCCGTTCGGGTCCCGGGCTTGCTGCAGCAGCTTGAGTCCGGCAAGCTGGGTCGCGGCGGATGACTGCCGCGCGCTGGCGTTTGCAGCCGTCGGATTGCCGAGCACATCGGTCAACGCCCCCAATCCGGCGCTGCCGTAGCTGCCGTTCTGGGCAATCTTCGCCTTCAGCGTGGCGGCATAGTTCTCCGGGTACTGCGACTGCTGGACGGCCGGCAGGCTGTTGAAATGGTCGAGCACGGCGGTGAAGAACCTGGTCAGTTTCCCGGTGCTCTTGTATTCGGCGGTCGCGGCAGCGGTCGTCTGGTCGCGCCACTGCGCTTCCTGTTGCGAGAGTTCGGAAAAGGCCGCGGCGCGCTCGTTGTGCGTGTAGGCGCCGCTGTCGTCGAAGACGACGTCGTAGAGCTGCTCGCGCGACAGGCCGGCAAACGGGTTCGCGACGTCGTTTGCGCCGCTTCTCGCCGCGGCGAGGAAGGCCGTCGCCTGCTTGGCCTTGGCGACGAGGCCCGGATCGCTGCTGCGCAGCGTCTCGGCGTCGTACTTGGCCTGCGCCGTGGGGCTGGCCTGGGCCGTGAGGTCCTTGACGACGGCGTTTGCCTTGGCGGCCAACTGGCTGCGCGTGTGGCTCCTGCCGTAGGCGTCGACGCGCGCGGCGCTGGCGGAGAGTTGCCGCGCGAGCGCGGAGAGGGTGGCGGAACTGGAGCCAGTGCCGGAACTCGCGCCGGCAGATTTTGCCGACGCGTTGGCAGAAGCCGTGGCTTGGGCGGACGCGGTCTGCGATCCCTGCGATTGGGAGGCCGCATACGAGCCTAGGGCAACGGTGGTGACCATGGAGATGCTCCTGAAGATACCGGCATCGCAAAAGCATATCCCGGGCCAGAGTGTGGTCATGCCGGGAGTTGGCCGGCATTTGCAGGCGTCTTTCCCGAGCGGGGATGGCTGCGGGCTATGATGGCCTGTGATACAGCGGGAGCGAGCGGATGCCGGTACTGCAGGAACTCGACGACGGCCGCGTGCCGGTGAAGATCTGGACGCCCGAGGTCGAGGCTTCGGCGCGGCGCCAGCTCGACAACATCTCGCGGCTGCCGATCGTCTTCCACCACGTCGCCGCCATGCCGGACGTGCACACGGGCATCGGCGCCACCGTCGGCGCGGTGATCGCCACGCGCTCCGCCATCATCCCGGCGGCGGTGGGGGTCGATATCGGCTGCGGCATGATCGCCTGCCGCCTCTCGCTGACCGGCGACGCACTGGACGAGGCGGCGCTGCGGAAGATCTTCGAACAGATCTCCCGCGACGTGCCGGTCGGCTTCGATCAGCACGAGGAATCGCGCGCGCCGGTCGCCGCGGCGAAGCCGTTCGCCAAGGGGCTGCGGTCGATCATGGAGCGGCATCCGGGCGTGAAGAAGCGCGTCGGCCGCCACAGCGACTGGGTGCGCCAGCTCGGCACGCTGGGTGGCGGCAACCATTTCATCGAGGTCTGCCTGGACGAAGCCGGACGCGTCTGGGTGATGCTGCATTCGGGCAGCCGCGGCATCGGCAATGCCATCGGCCAGTATTTCATCGAACTCGCGCGGCGGGATGCCGAGCGTTCGCAGATCGTGCTGCCCGATCGCGACCTCGCCTGGTTCGGCGAGGGCTCGGAGCACTTCGACGACTACGTGGCCGCCGTGCAGTGGGCGCAGGACTACGCGGCGGCGAACCGCGCGGCGATGATCGACGCGGTGCTGGCGGCGCTGGCCCGCCACCTGCCGCCCTTCACGGTGACCAGCGAGGCGGTGAACTGCCACCACAACTACGTGGCACGCGAGCGGCACTACGGCAGCGAGGTCTGGATCACGCGCAAGGGGGCGATCCGCGCGCGCGCCGGCGACCTCGGCATCATTCCCGGCAGCATGGGCGCGAAGAGCTACATCGTGCGCGGACGCGGCGCCGCCGAGAGCTTCGAGTCGTGCGCGCACGGCGCCGGGCGCCGCATGAGCCGCACGCAGGCGAACAAGTCGTTCTGCGCGCACGACCTCGAGCGGCAGACCGAAGGCGTGGTGTGCCGCAAGGACCGCGGCGTGGTGGACGAGATTCCGGCCGCCTACAAGGACATCGACGAGGTGATGGCGAACCAGTCCGACCTGGTCGAGGTGGTCCATGCGCTCAAGCAGGTGGTCTGCGTCAAGGGCTGACCGCGGCGTTGACGCGGCTTTGACGATCGTCATAACTTTTGTATGAACTCCCTGCCGTCCGCCATGAATCCGCGGACACCCGAAAATGGCCACCCCGCTCGAAAGGGCGGGCGCGCAAAGTCCCGGTCTAAAGGCAGCCGCCCACGACCGAGGGATTGCCGGGGAAGAGACGAGACGCCTCCCGGCAGCCCGAGACCCGTTCCGCCGGCGGCTCTTCGCTCTCCGAGATTCCAAATCCTTTCGGAGAAGCTGGTGAATAACAACAGTCAGTTGGCACGCTCGACCGCAGCATCCGCCCCGCGCGGACTTCCTCCTGCCCCAATGCCGCTCGCGCGGCCTCCCCAGAGCGCCTGATCCCGCGGTTTCGCGGTTCCGGCAGCATCCGTTTCGCCGTCGTCTCGCGCCTTGCCTCGGCACGGCGCGGCGGCGCGCGGCCATCGATACCAAGAAGACCAGGAGGAGACCAGATGTTCGGCAGGGCAGCAAGGCAGCAGGTGAGGGAACTGGAAGGCCGCGTGGCGGCGCTCGAACGGCGGGCCGCGGACGATGCCGCGGCGCTGGAGGAGGAGCGCGGCCGCCGCGGCGCGGCGGAGGCGCAGGCGGCGGAGCTGGAACGCGAGATCCAGAAGTGCGCCCGCATCTACCGCACCATGCAATCGTTCGGCGAATCCTTCCTCGAAATCCAGCGCTCGCAGCTGGCGATCGCCAACCTCATGAACCTCGAGAAGACGAGCGCCACCGAGGCAGCCGGCGTCTCCCGGGACAATCAGGCCGCCATCGAATCCATGGCGCGCAACATGACGACGATCTCGGACGACACGACGACCATGTCGCGGAAAGTCGAGGCGCTGAGCGACCGCGCCAGCCAGATCGGCGGCATCATCCAGCTGATCAAGGAGGTGGCGGACCAGACCAACCTGCTCGCCCTGAACGCCGCTATCGAGGCGGCGCGGGCCGGCGAGCAGGGCCGCGGCTTCGCCGTGGTGGCCGACGAGGTGCGCAAGCTGGCCGAACGCACGTCGAAGGCCACCAGCGAGATCTCCGGCCTGGTCGAGGCGATCCAGCAGGAGACGCAGGTCACGCGCGAGCAGATGGAGCAGTGGGCGGGCAAGACGCTCGAGTTCAGCCGCGAGGGCCAGGAAGCGACGCGCGGCATGCAGCGGCTGCTCGGGCTGTCGCAGTCGATGGAGGGCGCCATCTCGGCCTCGGCGCTGCGCAGCTTCGTCGAGGTCGCCAAGATCGACCACCTGGTCTACAAGTTCGAGATCTACAAGGTGTTCATGTGCCTGTCCGACAAGGAGGTCGCCGACTTCGCCGACCATCGGCGCTGCCGGCTCGGCAAGTGGTACTACGAGGGCGAGGGGCACGCCTGCTATGCGGGGCTCGATGGCTTCCGGGACGTCGAGGAGCCGCATCGCCGCTTCCACGACAGCGGGCTCGCCGCCGTGCGGCAGTTCCGCGAAGGCGACTTCCTTGCCGGCTTCGACTCGATCGCCGTCATGGAATCGGCCAGCATGGCGGTGCTCGCGGCGCTGGAGCGCGTCGCGGCGAGCGGCGAGCGCGAACGCACGATCTGCGGGACGCCGTGACGGCGGCGGGCGGCGCGCGCGGGATCAGGCCCGCGCCGCCGCCAGTTCCTCGTGGCGGACGAACGCCTTGCGCAGCAGGGCGACCAGCTCGGCGTTGTCCCAGGGCTTGGTCACGTACCGGTAGATCTCGCCCTTGTTGACGGCCTCGGTGATGGACGAGGCTTCGCTGTAGCCGGAGAGGATGATGCGGACGACGTCCGGGTACATGCTGCGCACGCGCTGCAGCAGCTCGGTGCCCGTCATGCCGGGCATGCGCTGGTCGGAGAGGATCACGCCGACCTCGTTCTTCGCCAGCAGCTCGAGCGCCTCGTCGCCGCTCAGGGCGGTCAGCACGCGGCAGCCCTCGGTGCGCAGCAGCCGCCGGATGGCGTGCAGCACGTTCTCCTCGTCGTCCACCACCAGCACGGTGCGGGCGGGCGCCTGCGAATCCACCAGCTGGCGGCTGCCCAGCAGCGCCTCGATCTCCACGGCCGGCGCCGGATGGCCGAGGAAGAAGCCCTGCAGGTGGTCGCAGTGCAGGCCGCGCAGGTAGCCGGCCTGCGACTCGGTCTCGACGCCCTCGGCGACGGTGGTGACCCCGAGCGCGCGCGACATGGCGACGATCGCCTGGACGATGGAAGCGTCGCTGGGATCGGTGGTCAGGTTGCGCACGAACGACTGGTCGATCTTGATGCGGTCGATCGGGAACTGCTTGAGGTAGTTGAGGCTCGAGTAGCCGGTGCCGAAATCGTCGAGCGACAGGCGCACGCCCATGCCCTTCAATCGCTGCATCACGCGCAGCGTGGTCTCGACGTTGTGCATGATCGCGCTCTCGGTGAATTCCAGTTCGATGGCGTGCGGATCGACGCCTTCCTGGGCGATCACCTCCGCGATGGTGTCGAACAGCTGCGGATCGCTGAACTGCAGCGGCGACAGGTTGATCGCCATGGCGATGTGGTGGCCGGCGTCGCGCCATTGCTTGAGCTGCCGGCAGGCCTCGCGCATGACCCAGGCGCCGATCGGCAGGATCATGCCGGTATCCTCGGCCACCCTGATGAACTCGATGGGCTGGATCAGGCCGCGCTCGGGATGCTGCATGCGGATCAGCGCCTCGACCGCCGCCACGCTGCCGTTCGCCGTGTCGACCTGCGGCTGGTAGTGGAGCACGAACCAGCCCTGCTCGACGGCGCGGCGCAGCTCGGCGGCCATCGCCAGCGCGTGCCGGGCGCGCTCGTTGAGGTCCTGGGTGAAGTAGTAGCAGGTGTTGCGGCCGTTCTCGCGCGCCTTCGCCAGGGCGGCGTCCGCGTTCTGCAGCAGCGTCTCGTAGTCCTCGCCGTCGTGCGGGTAGACGGCGATGCCGATGCACGCGGAGACCAGCACCTCGGTGTCGCCGATGACGATCGGCTCGGCCGCGGCCCGCAGCAGCTCGGCTGAGTACTGCGCGATCGGCGCCGGGTCGTTGAGGTCGTCGAGCAGCACCACGAAGGTGTCGCCCGACAGGCGCGAAACCGTGTTGGGGCCGTCGATGCACTGGGAAAAGCGGTTGGCCAGGGTGCGCAGCGCCTCGTCCCCGGCGAGGTGCCCGAGCGATTCGTTGACGAAGCGGAAATGGTCGATGTTGAGGTACAGCAGCGCGACGAAGCGCTGGTGCTGCCTGGCGTGGCCGACCGCCTCGAAGGCGCGGTCCTCCAGCAGCATGCGGTTGGGCAGGCCGGTCAGCGCGTCGAAGCGCTGCAGCCGCCGCAGCTCCTCCTTGGCCTGGTGCTGGCTGAGGTCGCTGGCCACCTTGAAGTGGCTGACGATCTTCCCTTCGCCGTCGCGCACCACGTTGATGGTGGTCCACTCCGGATAGACCTCGCCGTTCTTGCGGCGATTCCAGATCTCGCCCTTCCAGTAGCCCAGCGTGGTCAGCGCCACCCACATCTCGCGGTAGAAGTCGCGGTCGTGGCGGCCCGACTTGAGGATGCGCGGGTTCTCGCCGAGCACTTCCTCGGCGGCGTAGCCGGTCAGCTCGCAGAAGGCGCGGTTCACCTGGACGATGCGGTTCTCCGCATCGGTGATCGCCATCGCCTCGGTGCTATGGTCGAACACCTGGGCGTGCAGCTCGATGCGCGCCTTGGCCGCGCCGAGCTCGGCGTTCTGGCGCTCGAGCTGCTGGCGCTGGGATTCCACGGCGGCGAGCAGCTTCTGCAGGTCGGCGAAGTCGCGCGGCGCCACGTCGTCGCGGCGGCGCAGGTGCTTGCGCTTCTCGGAGAACGGCTTCTTGTCCGGCATGTCAGGTCCTCGGTCCGTCGATCGGCAGCCAGACGTGGAAGGTCGAACCGGCGCCCGGCTCGCTTTCGACCTCCAGCCGGCCGTCATGCTTCTTCACCACGATGTCGTAGGAGAGCGACAGCCCCAGCCCGGTGCCCTTGCCGATCGGCTTGGTGGTGAAGAAGGGCTCGAACACGCGCTTCTGCACCTCGGGCGCCATGCCGTGGCCGGTGTCGGCGACGTCGATGCGCACGTAGTCGCCGTCGCGCTCCGTGCGCAGGGTGATGGTGCCGCGCTGCGGGATCGCCTGCGCGGCATTGACCAGCAGGTTCATGAAGACCTGGTTGATCTGGCCGGCGATGCAGCGCACCGGCGGCAGCTCGCCGTACTGCTTGATCACCTCGGCCTTGTACTTCAGCTCGTTCCACACCACGTTGAGCGTGCTCTCCAGGCCGGCGTTGATGTCGGTCTCGTGCAGCTCGCTCTCGTCGATGTGCGAGAAGTCCTTCAGGTCCCTCACGATCTTGGTGACGCGGTCGAGCCCGTCGCGCGATTCGGCCAGCAGGGCGACGACGTCCTCGCGCAGGAAGTCGAGGTCGGCGTTCTCCCTGGCGGCGGCGAGCCGCGGGTTCCCGGGGGCGTGCTGGGCGGCGCACTCCTCGTAAAGGTCCAGCAGGCCGAGCAGCCGCTCGACGTAGTTCTTCAGCGTGCCGAGATTGGAATTGACGAAGCCGATCGGGTTGTTGATCTCGTGGGCGACGCCCGCCGCCAGCTGGCCGATGGCGGCCATCTTCTCGGACTGCAGGATCTGGTTCTGCGCTTCCTCCATCTTCTGCACCAGTTCGGCGAGGGCGGCCTGGTCGGCGGCGAGGCTCTCGTTGGCGCGCGTCAGCTCGCGCGTGCGTTCGGCGACCTTCAGCTCCAGGCTCTCATTGGCGGCCGCCAGCTCCTGGTTCTGCAGCGCCATCACGTGGTAGAGCTTGTGAAGCGCGGAGAGCAGGGCGGAGACGTTGTTCTCCTCGTCTGCGTGCTCGGCGGCGAAGGCCTCGGCGGCCGGCGTGCCGGCGCGGATCGCCGCGATCTGCCGCGCCATGCGCTGGTCCTCGTCGAGGATGTGGAAGGACAGCCACGCGGAGAGGAAACCCTGCAGGATCTCCGCCGGGTTGCCCATCTTGTCGCGGCCGCGCCACATGTGCACCACCTGTTCGATGAACTGGCGGTGGTGCTCGCGATGGAGCCCGCGGTGGCGCGGGTCGACGCCCACCTCGTCCATCAGGCGCTCCTCCTCGGCGAAATGGAAGTGCGCATAGTCGGCCAGTTGCCTGAATATGGTCTGCAGATCGTCCGGCGAGGCATGCTGCGACATGAGGATGTCGCCGACGAGATTGACGATGTCGACCAGGTGGCGGTGCTGCTCGTCGACCCTTTCCAGTCCGGTGACGAAACGCTGATCCCAGACAAAGGCTTCCATTGCGGACGCTTTCCTCCCGTACCCGCAGTTCAAATGCGGCTATGCTACGATTTTTGCGCGAGCCCAAGGAGCTAGTCAATGAATTCCGAACGCTTCCGCCGCATCCTGGTGGTCGACGACGAACCGAGCATCGTCAACGCGGTGCGCCGCGAAGTTTGCACGCCGCCGCTGGGGCGCTACTCGTACGACGTCGAAGGCTTCACCGATCCGGCGCAGGCGCTGGAGCGCGCGCGCAGCCAGTCCTTCGATGCGGTGATCTGCGACTACCGCATGCCGGGCATGACGGGCATCGAGTTCCTCAAGGCGCTGACGGCAATCCAGCCGGACTGCGCGCGCCTGGTGCTGAGCGGCCAGACCGACATGGCGGGCCTGGTGGCGATGGTCAACGAGACGCACATCTACCGCTTCATCCCGAAGCCCTGGCACGACTACTACCTGAAGAGCTCGCTGGCGCAGGCCATCGAGTTCGCGGGTGCGCTGCGCGAGAGCCGGCGCCTGGCGGGGCTGGTGCGGGAACACGGCATCGCGGTGCCGCCGCTGGTCCCGGACGCGGGCGACGAGATCCTGATCGTCGACGACGACCCAGCAGTCGCCAGCAGCCTGGCGCGCCTGCTCTCCAGCCACACCGAGACCGACGACCTGTATGCCGCGATCCGCGCCGAGATCGGGCACCGGCCGGGCGGCAGGCTGGACGAGGCGCACAGCCGGATCGCGACGGCCCGATCGGGGCGCGAGGCGCTGAAGGCGGCGGCGGCACGGACCTTCTCCTGCATCGTCGCCGATTTCCGCATGCCGGACATCAACGGCATCGAGCTGCTCCAGCAGTTCGCCGACATCCAGCCGGATTGCGCGCGCATCCTGATCAGCGGGCACGTGGCCCAGGACGACCTGGTCGCCGCCGTGGACGCCGCCCACATCTTCGGCTTCATCGCCAAGCCGTGGCAGGACTACGAGGTCAAGTCCTGCGTCGCGCAGGCGCTCGCCAGCCGCCGCGTGGCGCTCGAGAACCGCATGCTCGCCGACATGGTGAGGCGGGCGGGAGGGACTTCCGCGTGAGCGCTGCGCGCCGGGTGGGGCGTGGCGGCCGCTGATCAGCCCCCGGCCGTGGAGGACGCCTCCGAGCGGCCCCTGACGCTTCTGTTCGTCGATGACGACGCCGGCATCGTCGCGGCGCTGCGGCGCTTGTTCCGTCCGCTGGGCTACCGCATCTTCACCGCGCAGAGCGGGGCGGCGGCCCTCGACATCCTGGCCGCCGAAGCGGTCGACCTGGTGGTGTCGGACATGCGCATGCCGAACATGGACGGCGCCGCCTTCCTGCGCGAGGTGCGGGCGCGCTGGCCCGGCGCGGTGCGGCTGCTGCTCACCGGCTACTCGGACATCGCGTCGACCATCGCCGCCATCAACCAGGGCGAGATCTACCGCTACATCTCCAAGCCGTGGAACGACGAGGAGATCGTGTGCACGGTCCGGGATGCGCTGGAGCGCAGGCGGCTGGAGCGGGAGAACCTGCGGCTGGGCGAACTGACGCGGCGCCAGAACGAGCAGCTCAAGGAACTCAATGCCGGCCTCGAGCTGAAGGTGGCGGAACGCACCGCCGAGCTGATGCAGGCGCTGGATTCGCTGGAAGCCGCCCACGGCGAACTGAAGCGCGGCTTCCTCGGCACCGTGCGCGTGTTTTCCGGCCTCATCGAGCTGCGCGGCAGCCGCCTGGCCGGGCATTCGCGCCGCGTCGCCGAACTCGCCCGCGCCATGGCCCCGCGCCTGGGACTGGACGACACGGCGGCGCAGGATCTCGTGATGGCCGCGCTGCTGCACGACATCGGCAAGATCGGCCTGCCGGATACCGTGCTCGAGCGGCCGTTCAACGCCCTGCCGGCGGAAGTCCGCGCCGAGGTGATGAAGCACCCGGCCACCGGTCAGATGGTCATCCTCGGCATCGAGCAGCTCAAGGGCGCGGCCCTGCTGATCCGGCATCACCACGAGCACTACGACGGCAGCGGCTACCCGGATCGCGTGGCCGGGCTCGCGATTCCGCTGGGAGCGCGCATCCTCGCCGTGGTGAACGACTACGATGCCCTGCTGATGGGGCTGCTGGTCAACAAGGCGCTGAAGCCGCCCGAGGCGCTCGCCTTCATCACCGACAATGCCGGCAAGCGCTACGACCCGCAGGTCGCGCATGCCTTCGCGGCGATGCAGGCGGAAGCGCTGCGCGACCGCATCGAGGAGATTCCGGTGGGGACCGCCCAGGCCCGTCCCGGGATGGTGCTGACGCGCGACCTGATGCATCGGGACGGCTGGCTTTTATTGGCCAAAAGTCATATACTCGATGCCGGCGTCATCGATGCCCTGGCCAAGCTGGAGGCGGCGGAGGGATCGGTCCTGACGCTCTACGTCAAACAGGAAGCGAAATGACTGCGGGAAGGACGGCCGGCGATCTGGTCAGGGACGTGAGCAGCCTGCTCACGCTGCCCGACGTCTACCTGCGCATCAGCAGCCTGATCGACGATCCGGACACCTCGGCCGCCGACATCGCGAAGGGCATCAGCCAGGATCCCGCCTTCACGCTGCGCCTGCTCAAGGTCGCCAACAGCGCGCTCTACCGCTTTCCGTCGGAGGTGACGACGGTGGGCAAGGCGGTGTCCATCATCGGGACGTCGCAGGTGCGCAACCTGGCGCTGTCGATGTCGGTGGCCAAGTGCTTCGCCGGCCTGCCGAACGACCTCGTCTCGATGGC
>DASVZD010000438.1:0-3567 GCA_036391815.1 Rhodocyclaceae bacterium | reverse complement strand
CGGGAATCAGCGCGCCGGGGCGTTGGGGCCCGGTCCCGGGCCCTGCATGCCGGGACCGCCGCCACCCGGGCCGCGGCCGCGCATGCCGCCGCGCTTGCCGCCCATGGGACCGCCGAACGGCTGGAACTTGTCGGCGACCGCCTTCTGTTCCGGCGTCAGCGCGTCATAGAGCCGCTTGAAGGAATCGTTGACGCCTTCCATCGCGGCGGTGTGCTGCTTCATGTGCTCGAGCATCAGGTTCATGCGCTCGGGCGCCGTCTTGGCCTGCTGCATCTGCTGCCAGTGCGCCGCGCGCTGCCCCGTGCTGGCCTTCACCTTGTCGGCGAAAGCCTGCCAGAGCGGCTCCTGCTCGGACGTGATCTTCAGCTGCGACTTGAATTGGGCGAGGTGCTGGTCGGCCCATGCGCCGGGCTTCCCCTTCATCTGTCCGCCGTACATCGGGCATCCGCCCGCGCCGGGACCGCCGCCTGGGCCCATGCCGGGTCCGGGCTGGGCGCTGGCCGGCAGGCCGAAGGACAGTGCGCTGGCCGCGAGAAGGGCGGCGACGTGCTTGCTATTGATGTTCATCGTGGTCTCCTTCAGGAAATTTCCAGGTGGCGGCATTCCACCAAGACTAGGTGACCGACATATGTTCCCGCAATGGAAGTTTGTATGGAATTGTTTCCGGAGGGCGGGAGGCGGGGGTGGCGAGCCTTACCCCCGGCACTTGCGGAAAATGGCTGTGGCTGCTTCCTTCCGGACCTGACCAGATTCACCACCCCGCAATGCGGGGAGGCCCGCCGGTGCGAATCTTAGCACGAGCCGCGCGACGGCCCGGCGGCCCGCAGGAACTCCCGCACCAGGGAGATCTGCGCGTCGTCCATGAACATCGGCGCATGGCCGACGCCGGCGACCTCGGCCAGCTGGGCGCGCGGGCCCCGCTCCGCCATCGCGGCGTGGATCTCCCTGCGCAGCAGGTCGGACTGGGCGCCGCGGATCGCCAGCGTCGGGCAGCGGATGGCGTCGTAGACCGGCCAGAGGTCGATGTCCTTGCCGGCATCCGTCTCCATCTGCCGGCGGAAGGCCACGGCGATGTCCGGGTCGTAGCACAGCTCGACCTTGCCGTCGGCGGCGGTCCTGACGGAGTGCACCGTGAGGTGGCGCCACTGGGCGTCGCTGAGGGCGCCGAAGGGCGCGGCGACGAAGCGGATGAAAGCTTCCGCCTGGTCGATGCCCTCGAAGCGCGGCGCCTTGCCGACGTACTCGCCGATGCGGGCGATGGAGGCGGCGGTGATCACCGGCCCGACGTCGTTGAGGATCAGCCGCCGGATCGGCGTCTTGTCCTGCGCCGCCAGCAGCATGCCGATCAGGCCGCCCATCGAGGTGCCCAGCCAGTCGACCGCCTCGACGTCCAGCCGCGCCAGCAGGGTCGCCATGTCGGCCGCGTACTGCGGGATGGTGTAGAGCGCCTTGTCCGCGAGCCAGTCGCTGCGGCCGCGGCCCGCCACGTCGGGACAGACCACCCGCCACTCGGCGGCCAGCGCCTGGGCCAGGAAGTCGAAGTCGCGCCCGACGCGCGTCAGCCCGTGCACGCACACCAGCACGCGCGGATTGTGCGGGTCGCCCCATTCCACGTAGCTCATGTCGTGGAAGCCCGCCGGGCTCAGGCAGCGCACGCTGCGTTGTCGCATTTCGGTCATCGTTCTCTTCTCCTTGGGCGCCCCAGTTTACTCGCGGGTCGCCGAAGCACTAAGATGCGCTCATCGGCCCAGCGCCTGCCGAACGGAGACCGCCATGATCCGAGAGCATGATCACTACGAGAATCTCGCGCGCCAAGTGCTGCTCAGGCACGAACTTCCGGCGCCCGCGCGCATCGCGGCCGACGACGTCGCCGAATCCCTGGCGCGCCAGGCGGCCCAGATGATCGACGACGATGCCTTCCTGCGCCATCTGGCCGAGCGCTCCGGCGACGCGCTGGCGATGCGCCACGAACTTTCCCGGCTCGAGCTGCCGCCCAGCCTCGCCGCCATGCTGGCCCATGCGCGCGAGCGGCGCCCCGTCCTGTTCCGCCACCTGCTGCTGGTCGCGCTGATCGCCCACTATCTCGCGCTGCGGCGCGAACTGGCGGCGCGCGAAGCGCACGCCGTCCTGCTCGCCGCCCTATGCCACGATCTCGGGGAGCTCTATACCGATCCCGCCCTGCTCGATCCGCGCCACCGCATCGGCGACGACGAGCGCCGCTTCATCTACGTCCACCCGATCACCGGCCACCTGATCGCGCGGGACATCATGGAATTGGAACCGGCGATCGCCGCCGCCGTGCTGCAGCACCAGGAGCGGCTCGACGGCAGCGGCTATCCCTACGGCCTGCGCGCCGAGCGCATCGGTCCCTATGCCCGCATCGTGGGGCTCGCCGACGTCTGCGCGGCCATCCTCGCGCGCTTCCGCAGCCACGAACGGCTGGGCGCCCTGATGCGGCTGAACCGGCAGAAATTCGACATCGGCCTGCTGGCGCTGCTCCACGAGGGCGTCGGCCATGCCGGGGCGGAGCCATCCCCGCCGCGCGTCGCCGTCCCGCACCGGCGCCTGGCGGCGGCGGCCGCCCTGCTCGAGCGCTGGGACGAATTCCGCCCGGCGCTGGCTTACGGCCGCGACGGCCGCAGCGTCGCCGAGCTGACCTTCCTGGTCGAGCGCATGGCGACGCTGCGCCACATGCTGCTGCAGTTCGGCTTCGACCCCGCCAGCCAGCAGCTGCTGGCCGAACTGCTGTCGGAGGACGACGAGGTCGCCGCCGAGCTCGACGCCGCGCTCGACGAGGTGCACTGGCAGTTCCAGGACCTCCAGCGCGAGATGACGCGCCGCCGCGAAACCGTCGAGCCGCTGCTGAATGCCGACGCCAGGCGGCTGCTCGACGAATGGACCGGCCAGCTGCGCGCCTACCTCGAGATGGCCGGCGACTAGCCGCTCAGGCCGGCGCGCCGGCCAGGATGCACTTCGCCTGCTGGCGACTGCGCTCCAGCCGCTGCTTCCACTGATCGACGCTCATAAGCGCCGGCTGCAGCAAGGCCGCATACGAGATCGCGTGGTGGTAGCAGACGATGTCGTCGCCGATCTTCAGCACGTCGTTGCGCGGCGGCAGCAGCGCGATGTTCGCCAGCGGCTGGTACGAATCGGAGCGCGGCGGCAGGTAGGGCACCACGTCGAGCTCGTTGTTGAACACCAGATGGTCGGGCACGCGCCGGTTCACCTCCTCCGCCAGCGCCGTGTTTCCGGCGCGCGGCGCGGCGAAGTAGCGCCCGGCCACCGGCTGTTCGGCACGCGCCATGTCGAGCGACAGGTAGATCGCCAGCGGCGCGCCCAGGCTGTGCCCCGCGACGGTCACCGGCCTGCCCTGCACGGCATCGCGCACCGCCGCCCAGGCCGGCCGCTCGTCGAGCGGCTGCCCCTTCGGCTGGTAGCGCATGGAATCGTAGGTGCTGTAGAAGCCGTGGTGGACCATGGCACCTGGACCCCACGGCGAGGGGTCGAGGGTGACCTCGGCGTCCTTCGCCCACTCCAGCGCCGACCGCGTGCCGCGGATGGCGAGCG
>DASVZD010000437.1:0-1877 GCA_036391815.1 Rhodocyclaceae bacterium | reverse complement strand
TGCGCAGCCAGCGCTCGAAGCCGATGCGCCGGATGGCGCTGCCGGCGAGCTTCGCCTCGAAGTCCTGCCCGGTCCACGCGAACAATTCGGCCAGCGTTGCCGCGTCGAGTCCGTGGCGCACGGCGAAGTCCTCCTCGCGCGTGCGCGGAGCCTGGCGGTTCCAGGGGCAGCAGAGCTGGCAATCGTCGCAGCCGTAGACGCGGTTGCCGATCAGCGGCCGCAGCGGTTCCGGGATGCTGCCCTTGAGTTCGATGGTCAGGTAGGAGATGCAGCGGCGCGCATCGACCTGGTAGGGGGCGACGATGGCGCCCGTCGGGCACGCATCCAGGCAGGCGCGGCAGGTGCCGCAGTGCTCGGCGACCGGCGCGTCGGGCGGCAGCGGCAGGTCGACCAGGATCTCGCCGAGGAAGAACCAGGAACCGGCTTCGCGCGACAGCAGCAGCGTGTGCTTGCCGCGCCAGCCGAGGCCGGCCCGCGCGGCCAGTTCCACCTCCATGACGGGGGCCGAATCGGTGAATACGCGGTAGCCGAACGCGCCGATCTCCGCTTCGATGCGTTCGGCCAGCTTCTGCAGGCGGTTGCGCATGACCTTGTGGTAGTCGCGGCCGCGCGCGTAGCGTGAAATTTCGGCATGGCCGGCATCGTCCGGGACCCGGCTTTCCGGCAGGTAGTTCATGCGCGCCACGATGACGCTGCGCGTCCCCGGCAGCAGTTCCGCGGGCCGCGCGCGCTTCGCGCCATGGCTCGCCATATAATCCATTTCGCCGTGGTATCCGGCGGACAGCCAGGCAGCGAGGCCGCGTTCGGCATCGCCAAGATCGGTGCCGGCGATGCCGACGGCATCGAATCCGAGCTGCCTGCCCCAATCCTTGATTTGCGCCGCGAGCGCAGCCCAGTCGCGATCATGCATGCGGATCATCATACCTTGACGCTCGACCTGCCCGACGAGGCGGCCACGCTGGCGCTCGGCGCGGCGCTGTCGGCCCAGATCGGCAGCGGACCTTCAACCCAGGCCCTCGTCACGCTCGAAGGCGACCTCGGCGCAGGGAAGACGACGCTGGTGCGCGGCTGGCTGCGCGCCCTGGGCGACCGGGGTCCGGTGAAGAGCCCGACCTATACATTGGTTGAACTTCATGCTATTTCTGGATTAAACTTGTATCACTTTGATTTTTATCGGTTCAACCAACCGGAAGAATATCTGGATGCAGGTCTGGACGAATACTTCGCAGGCGACGGCATCTGTCTGGTCGAATGGCCGGACAAGGCCGCGCCTTACCTGCCTCCCCAAGACCTCGCCATTTGCCTCACCGTCGATGGAGACGCCCGTCGCGCAAGCGTTTCCGCGCATAGCGAGCGGGGCCGGCAATGGCTGACCGGGCTGATGAACTCGCCGTCAGCCGGCGCGACGTCCTCAAGTTCGCCGCCGCCAGCCTGACGCTGCTCGTCACGCGCGTCGGCCACGCGGCGCAGACGTCGATCCTCGCCGTGCGCGTCTGGCCGGCGGCCGACTACACGCGCGTCACGCTCGAGTGCGACCATCCGGTGAAGTACACCCAGATGCTGGTGAAGAACCCCGAGCGCCTGGTGGTCGACCTGGAAGGGGTCGAATTCAACTCCGTGCTGTCGGGCCTGCCCAACAAGATCCTCGACTCGGATCCTCAGATCAAGTTGATCCGCGCCGGACGCAACAAGCCGGGCGTCGTCCGGCTGGTCATCGAGTTGAAGGTCGAGGTGAAGCCGCAGGTGTTCACGCTGGCGCCCGTCGGCGAATACGGTCACCGCCTGGTGCTCGACCTCTATCCGGCGGAAGCGCCCGATCCGCTGATGGCGTTGCTGCAGAAGAACGAGATCCCGACCACCGGGCCGACGCCGGGAGA
>DASVZD010000436.1:0-20725 GCA_036391815.1 Rhodocyclaceae bacterium | reverse complement strand
GTCCGCGCCGATCGCATGCGCTCCTGAAGCTGCGTGAGGCACGGGCGCCGGCCGCGACCTGCGGCCGGCGGCAGCATTGCGCATCGTGGACCACCGCGCCTCCACCCCGGCGAGAATCGCCCCCTCTTGACCGGCGTCAATGACCGCGCGCAGCGTGAAGACGAGAGTGGCGCCATGCGTAAGGTCATGGTCATCGTCATCGCCCTGGCATCGCTCGAAGCCGCCGCCGCCGGCGAACTGCCCGACGCCGCACGCCAGGCCGAACTGACGCGCCTGGTGCGCGAGGACTGCGGCTCGTGCCACGGCATGCGCCTGACAGGCGGCCTCGGCACTCCGCTCACCGCGGAGGCGCTGCGCGGCAAGCCAGCCGAAGCCCTCGTCGCGACAGTGACGTACGGACACCCCGGCACCGCAATGCCGCCGTGGCGAACTATGCTCAGTGAGGCGGACATACGATGGATCGTCACGCAATTGACCGCGGGGTTTCCGGAGATGAAGCGATGATATTGTCCTGGCGCGCCTCGGCAGCGACTCTTCTCGTCGCCCTTCTCGCCGGCTGCGCGGCCACGCCGCTGCGCGGCACCGGCGATCTCGGCGTCGTCATCGAGCGCGCCAGCGGCAGCGTCGAGATCGTCGACACCACCACGCGCGGCGTCCTCGGGCGGGTTGAGGGTCTCGGCGACCTCTCGCACGCCTCGGCGGTGTTCTCGCGCGACGGCCGCTACGCCTACGTCTTCGGCCGCGACGGCGGCCTCACCAAGGTCGACCTGCTCGCCATGCGCGTCGATCGCCGCATCGTGCAGGCCGGCAACAGCATCGGCGGCGCCATCTCGCAGGACGGCCGCTACGTCGCGGCGCAGAACTACGAGCCGGGCGGCATCAAGGTGTTCGACGCCGCCACGCTGGAACTCGTCGCCGACGTGCCGTCCGCCTACGGCGCCGAGGGCAAGCGCTCCAAGGTGGTCGGCCTCGCCGACCTGCCGGGCGAGCGCTTCGTCTATTCGCTGCTCGATGCCGGCGAAATCCGCGTCACCGACCTGTCCGATCCGCACGAACCGAAGACCCAGGCCTTCCCGGCCGGCCGCCAGCCCTACGACGGCCTGGTCACCCCCGACGGGCGCTACTACCTGTCGGGCCTGTTCGGCGAGGACGGCATCGCGCTGCTCGACACCTGGCACCCGGAGAACGGCAGCCGCCGCATCATGGATCACTACGGCCGCGGGGAGGAGAAGCTGCCCGTGTACAAGATGCCGCACCTGCGCGGCTGGTCGGTCGCCGGCCGCCGCGCCTACCTGCCGGCGGTGGGGCACCATGAGGTGCTGGTCGTCGACACCGCGACCTGGAAGGAAGTCGGCCGCGTTCCGGTCAAGGGCCAGCCGGTGTTCGCCATCGCGCGGCCCGACGGCCGCCAGGTGTGGGTGAACTTCGCGCTGCCCGACAACGGCTGGGTCCAGGTGATCGACACCGACAGCGGCAAGGTCGTCAAGACCTTCGAGGCCGGCAAGGCCATCCTGCACATGGAATTCACGCCGCGCGGCGAAGCCGTCTGGCTCTCGGCGCGCGACGACGACCGCATCACCATCTACGACACGGCGACGCTGCAGCCGCTCGCCACGCTGCCGGCGAAGAGCCCCTCGGGCATCTTCTTCACCAGCCGCGCCAACCGCATCGGCTTCTAGGAGGCTCCATGGACTCCCCGTATTCGCCGCTCGAATTCATGATCCTGAACGGCTGGCAGCGCGACCTGCCGCTGGTGCCGGAACCCTTCGCCGTGATGGGCGACAAGTGCGGCGTGCGGGAGGACGATGTCCTGGGCGCGCTCAAGCGCCTGCACGGCAAGGGCGCGGTGAGCCGCGTCGGCGCCGTGTTCGCGCCCTGGCGCATCGGCGTCAGCACGCTGGCCGCCATGGCGGTGCCGCCGCAACGCATCGAGGAAGTCGCCGCCATCGTCTCGCGGCGCGGCGAGGTCAACCACAACTACCAGCGCGAGCACCGCTACAACCTGTGGTTCGTCGCCACCGCGCGCGACGAGGCGCGGCTGGCTGCCGCCCTCGACGGCATCGCGGAATCGGCCGGCCTGCCGGTGATCTCGCTGCCGCTGGCCGAGCAGTTCCACATCGACCTCGGCTTCGACCTTTGCGATGCCGCCAAGGAGCGCCGCGCCGCCGGCGCGTTCGAGCGGCGCCCGCTGGACGCCGCCGAGCAGCGGCTGGCCGCCGCGCTGGAGACCGGACTGCCGCTGGTCCGCCATCCCTTCGCGCAACTGGCCGGCGCCGCCGGCAGCGACGAGGCGGCGACGATCGCGCAGCTGCGCCGCTGGCTCGACGAGGGCATCGTCAAGCGTTTCGGCGTCGTCGTGCGGCACCGCGAACTCGGCTACCGGGCCAACGCGATGGTGGTGTTCGACGTCCCCGACGCCGAGGCCTCCGCGGTGGGCGCGCGGCTGGCGGGGGAGCCCGGCGTGACGCTGTGCTACCGCCGGCGCCGCCATCTGCCGGAGTGGCCCTACAACGTCTACTGCATGGTGCACGGCAAGTCGCGCGAAGAGGTGGAGCCGGTCGTCGAACGGCTCGCCGGCATCGCCGGACGCCGGCCCGAAATCCTGTTCAGCACGCGGCGCTTCAAGCAGCGCGGCGCGCGCTACTTCCATGGTGCGTGAACCGGCGGTCCTCGACGATCTCGACCGGCGCATCGTCAATGCGCTGCAAGGCGGCTTTCCGCTGGTCGACGAGCCCTACCGCGAAGTCGCGGAATCGCTCGGCATCTCCGAGAGCGAGCTGCTGGGCCGGCTCGATCGCCTGCTCTCGGCGCGCGTGCTGACGCGCTTCGGCCCGATGTTCCAGATCGAGCGCATCGGCGGCAAGTTCGTGCTGGCCGCCATGGCGGTGCCCGAGGCCGACTTCGAGAAGGTCGCCGACATCGTCAATGCCCTGCCCGAGGTCGCCCACAACTACCGGCGCGAGCACGCCTTCAACATGTGGTTCGTGCTCGCAACGGAACGGCCCGACGGCATCGCGGCGGCCGTGGCTGCCATCGAAGCGGCCACCGGCTTGCGCGTCTATCCGTTCCCCAAGGAGCGCGAATACTTCGTGGAGATGAAGCTCCATGCATGACGCCACCGACCGCGCGCTGATCGTCGCCACCCAGGGCGGACTGCCGCGCGTGCCGCGTCCCTACGACGATATCGCCGGCGGCCTCGGCATTCCGGCCGCCGAGGTGAAGGCGCGCCTGGAGCGCATGCTGGCGCTCGGCGTGATCCGCCGCATCGGCGCCGTGCCGAACCACTACGCGCTCGGCTACACGGCCAACGGCATGAGCGTCTGGGACGTCGACGACGAGCATTGCGACGCGCTGGGCGTGGAAATCGGCAAGCTCGACTTCGTCACCCATTGCTACCGCCGCCCGCGCCACCTGCCCGACTGGCCGTACAACCTGTTCGCCATGGTGCATGGGCGTTCGCGCGAGGAGTGCGCGGCGCATCTGGAAACCATTCGCACGGTGCTCGGCGAGCGTTGCCGCGCATCGGACGTGCTCTACAGCACGGCGATCTTGAAGAAGACGGGGTTGAGGATTGCTGAATAGTCTCGCTTTCGATCGTGCACGGGCCGCCGGGGCGGCCCGGCGGATCGGCTCGGGGAGCACGCCCCAGCGACTTTGCACTGAGGGTGGCGGGTGGCCGAATCGCGTAAGTAAAGGAGGAGGAGGCCGCCGCAGGCGGCCGACGGGGGACATGGAGCGATTCGGCTACCCGCTGCCCTCGGCGCACGCTCCGGGGCCTCGCTGAATGTTCCGCATCTCCCAATTCATGAACGAGCTGGCCGACCCCAGGCCGGTCGGCCCGGCCCGCAAGCCGCCCGGGCCGGTGGTGATCTGGAACCTGGTGCGCCGCTGCAACCTGACCTGCAAGCATTGCTACTCGATCTCGGCCGACAAGGACTTCGCCGGCGAATTGTCCACCTCCGAAGTGTTCGCCGTGATGGACGACCTCAAGGAATACAGGGTGCCGGCGCTGATCCTCTCGGGCGGCGAGCCGCTGTTGCGGCCGGACATCTTCGACATCGCCCGGCGTGCCAAGTCGATGCGCTTCTACACGGCGCTGTCGACCAACGGCACGCTGATCGATGCCGCCACCACCCGGCGCATCGCCGACACCGGCTTCGACTACGTCGGCATCAGCCTCGACGGCATGGCGCCGGTGCACGACAAGTTCCGCCGCAAGGCCGGCGCCTTCGACGCATCGCTGGCCGCCCTGCGGCTGTGCCGCGACGCCGGCCTCAAGGTCGGCGTGCGCTTCACGCTGACGCGCGACAATTTCGCCGACCTGCCCCTGCTGCTGCAGCTCGTCGAGGACGAAGGCATCGACCGCTTCTACCTGTCGCACCTCAACTACGCCGGGCGCGGCAACAAGAACCGCGGCGACGACGCCCACCACCGCATGACGCGCGAGGCGATGGACCTGCTGTTCGACACCTGCTGGCGCCACGCCCGGGAAGGCCGCCGCAGCGAGTTCACCACCGGCAACAACGATGCCGACGGCGCCTGGCTGCTGCTATGGGTGCGGCGCCACCTGCCGCGGCTCGAGTTGCACGTGAAGATGAAGCTGATGCAATGGGGCGGCAATGCCAGCGGCGTCAATGTCGCGAACATCGACAACCTGGGCAACGTGCACCCCGACACCATGTGGTGGCATCACATGCTGGGCAACGTGCGCGAGCGCCCGTTCTCGGCGATCTGGAGCGACACCTCGGACCCGCTGATGGCCGGGCTCAAGCGTTCGCCGCGGCCGGTCGGCGGTCGCTGCGCGCGCTGCATCCACTTGCCGATCTGCGGCGGCAACACCCGCGTCCGAGCGCAACAGCTCACCGGCGATCCATGGGCGGAGGATCCCGGCTGCTACCTGACCGAGGAGGAAATCCAATGAAGCGTCTCGCCGCGCTCGCGCTGCTGGGCTGGTCGCTGGCCGCGCACGCCGCCGATCCGGCCGCGCTGTACCGGGACAATTGCGCGGCCTGCCACGGCGCCGACCGCTACGGGCTGATCGGCCCGGCGCTGCTGCCGGAGAGCCTCGAGCGGCTGAGGAAGCCGGAAGCCTTGCGCACCGTGCGGGACGGACGCGTCGCCACGCAGATGGCCGGCTTCGCCGGCAAGCTGGCGGACGCCGACATCGCCGCGCTGGTCGACTGGATCTACACCCCCGTGCTGCCGCGCCCCGAGTGGACCGCGGAGCAGATCCGCGCCTCGCGGCTCGAGCAGCACGCGCCGGGCAGCCTGCCCGACAAGCCCTGCGCCCGGCTGGCCGGCGTCGACCTGTGGAACCTGTTCGTGGTCGTGGAGAGCGGCGACCACCACGTCACCATCCTCGACGGCGACAAGCTCGAGCCGATCGTCCGCTTCCCCAGCCGCTACGCGCTGCACGGCGGACCCAAGTTCACCGCCGACGGGCGCTACGTGTTCTTCGGCTCGCGCGACGGCTGGATCACCAAGTACGACCTGTGGAACCTCGAGGTGGTGGCCGAGGTGCGCGCCGGCATCAACATGCGCAACATCGCGGTGTCGAGCGACGGCAAGTGGGTGATGGCGGCCAACTACCTGCCGCATACGCTGGTGCTGTTCGACGCCGACCTCAAGCTCGCCAAGGTCATCCCCGCCGCGACGGCCGACGGCAGGCAGACCTCGCGCGTCTCCGCCGTGTACGACGCGGCGCCGCGCCACAGCTTCGTCGCCGCGCTGAAGGACATCCCCGAGCTCTGGGAGATCTCCTACGACCCGAACGCCAAGCCGTTCTTCGACGGCTTCGTGCACGACTTCAAGATGGCGGAGGGCTTCGCCACGCCGGGCTTCCTCAATCCGCGGCGTACGCAGCTTCCCAGCGTGCTCGACGACTTCTTCTTCGACGCCTCCTACGCCGACGTGATGGGCGCCTCGCGCAGCGGCCAGGGCCAGGTGGTGAACCTCGACGTCCGGCGCAGCATCGCCACGCTCGACCTGCCCGGCATGCCGCATCTCGGCTCGGGCATCACCTGGGAATGGCAGGGCCGGCCGGTGATGGCGACCCCCAACCTCAAGGAAGGCGTGGTGACCGTCATCGACATGAAGACCTGGAAGACGATCAAGCACATCCCGACGCTCGGCCCCGGCTTCTTCATGCGCAGCCACGAGGACACCCCCTATGCCTGGGTGGATTCCATGATGGGCAAGGGGCGCGACACGCTGCAGGTCATCGACAAGCGCACGCTCGAGCGCGTCGCCGAACTGCGCCCCGAACCCGGCAAGACGCTCGCCCATGTCGAATTCACGCGCGACGGACGCTACGCGCTGGCCAGCCTGTGGGAGCGCAAGGCCGACGGCGGCGCGCTGATCGTGTTCGACGCGGCGACGCTCAAGGAAGTGAAGCGCATCCCGATGGACAAGCCGGTCGGCAAGTACAACGTCTCCAACAAGGTGAACCGCTCCGCGGGGACCTCTCACTAGCTCGCCGCGCCGGATGTCCCTGCCGCGCCCGCGGACTCTCGGACGCCTTTGCGCCGCCGGCGGGCGCCGGCCGTCGCCCGCCGGTTGACAAGCCGGCCGCCGGCGTTACGATTCCATAGGTATATGGGCAAACTCGCCGAAAGGCGGGGACGCAAAGCCACGGGGCTAACCGGTTCACGCCGCATGCCAGCCGGGTTGCCGGTTCCCTCGCGGAACCGCGGGGTGGCCGCTTCAGCTGCCTCTTGTCGTCCTTGCCGACGCGGCGCTTTCTGAGGGGCAAGCATGGACGAATCTGCCCGGCACCGTTTCGAGGAACTCAAGGCGGGAGGACAATTGCCCTCCCCGCGCGGTGTCGCGCTCGCCGTCATGGACATCGTTCGGCACCCGGACGCCAAGATCCGCGACATCGCGCGGCTGGTGCAGACCGACCCCGCCATGACGGGCCGGATACTGCGCTACGCCAATGCCGGGCGCATCGGCTCGCGCCCGATCGTCTCGCTCGGGCAGGCCATCACCTTCCTCGGCCTCTACCGCGTGCGCCAGATCGCCCTCGGCTTCTCGCTGATCGACGAATACCGGTCGGGCGCCTGCCGCGCCTTCGACTACGAGCGCTACTGGGGCGCCTCGCTCGCCACCGCCATCGCGGCGCAGAAGCTCTCCTCCATCGCGCAGACGCCGCCGGACGAAAGCTTCACCTGCGGGCTGCTCGCCGGCATCGGCCGGCTGGCGTTCGCCACGGTGTTCCCGGGCGACTATGCGGAAATCCTCCAGCGCCATCCGGGCGCCGAACAGCTGCTCAAGGCGGAGAAGCAGCGCTTCGGCCTCGACCACGCCGAGCTGTCGGCCGAGATGGTGACGAGCTGGGGAATCCCGCCCGTCTTCGCGCAGGCGGTGCAGTACCACGAGGCGCCGCTGTCCGATCCGTCCAATCCCGGCACGCGGGCCCGCACGCTGACCGCCGTGCTGCACTTCGCGGCGCGCATCGGCCGCCTGCTGAACCCGGCCGACGGCGATGCCGCCCAGGAAGCGTCCGCCATGTTCGACACTGCGGCACAGCTGGGCATCGAAAGCGGCGAAGTGCGGCCGCTGGTGGAGGGCATCACCGCCGACTGGACCGACTGGATGCAGGAACTGGCGTTGCGCGGGCGGCCCCCGGCGCCGCTCGGCGACCTGCTCGAGACGGCCGCCAGGCCGAGGACCGGCGCGGAGGCCGGCGGATCGGCGCTGGCGCGAATGCGCGTGGCCGTCCTGGTGCGCGACGCGCATTGCCGCGCACGGCTGGCCGCCATGCTCGACGCACTCAAGGTTTCCTTCGCGATCCACGAGACGGTCGGCGCGATCGACGGCACGGCGGAGGACGCGCCCCAGCTCGTCTTCGTCGACGCCGGGCGCGAGGAGCGCCTCGACGAGCTGGAGCGTGCCGTGGCCGCCGACCTTCCCGTTGTCGTCGTCATCCCGCCCGCGGCGGAGAGCGACTTTCCGCGGCTGATGGCGATGGGCGCCATGGACTACCTGGTGGGCGACTTCACCGAGAGCGCGCTGATCGCGCGCCTGATGTCGGCCCACCGCCTCGCCGCCCTGCGCAGCACCATCCGCGCCGAGCGGGAATCGTCGCGCCAGTGGGCGCAGGCGAACCGCCGGCTGCTCCACGACGCGCTCACCGATCCGCTGACGCAGCTGCCCAACCGGCGCTACGGCATGGACCGCTTCACGGAGGAGTGGTCGATCGCCGCCGACAGCGAGCTGCCGATCGCCTGCATGATGCTGGACATCGACCACTTCAAGCGCATCAACGACCGCCACGGGCACGACGTCGGCGACCGCGTGCTGTTCCAGCTGGCCCGGACCATGGAAGGCGGCACGCGTCGCAGCGACATCCTGTTCCGCTACGGCGGCGAGGAGTTCTGCTGCGTCTGCCCGGGCACCGGCATGGCCGAGGCGGAGCACCTGGCGCAGCGCCTGATCGAGGCGGTCCGCGCAGCGCGCTTCGGTCCGGACGACAAGCCGTTCCGCGTCACCCTGAGCATCGGCCTGGCCGTGCGCGGCGACAAGATGCGCCAGCCGGCGGACCTGATCGCCGTCGCCGACAAGGCGCTCTACCAGGCGAAGGAAGGCGGACGCGACAGGATCGTCTCGCGATGAGGCGGCGACGCGGCTGGAGTATCGTGGCGGGATGAGATCGCGCCCCCTCTATCCGCGCTCCTTCCGGCGCCTGCTGGCGGTCGGCTTCGCGCTGGTCGTGCTGCCGCTGGCGGTCGGGCTCGTCGGCGACGCCATCTCGATCCGCAAGCTCGCCAACAAGAGCCGCGAGGCGGTCTATGCCGCCCTGCGCACCACGCAGGCGAGCCGCGCCCTGCTCGAGAACATCGACGCGCAGGAACGCGTGGTGCGCCAGTACGCCGTGCTGCGCGACCAGCGGCTGTTCGACGCCTACCAGAGCCTGCATGCCGGATTCGGCGAGCTGCTGGTGCGCTTCGACGAACTGTCGGTTACCGCCGAGCAGCGCCAGCAGCTGGCGGTGATTGCCGCAGGCGAGGACCGCCTGCATCGCATGCTGGCCGCGACGCCCGGCGCCGCCGGGCGCGGCGCCGCGCTCCAGGAGTCGATCGCGGCGCAATACCTGGCGCTGGCCGGGGCGGCGCAGGAACTGCTCAAGCACAACAACAAGGTGATCGACGACGAGGTGGAGAGCCTGCAGGGCCTGGCCGAAGGCGCGGAACGCACGATGGCGGTCCAGCTGCTCGCCCTGCTGCCGGCGGCGGCCCTGCTCGTGTTCGGCTTCACGCGCGTGCTGGCCGGCCCGGTGGCGCAGCTGCAGGCGGGAATCGGCGGGCTCGCCGCCGGGCGCTTCGACCGCCGCATCGAGGTCGACGGGCCGATCGACCTGCAGTCGCTCGGCACCCAGCTCGACCGCCTGCGCCTGCGCCTGATGCAGCTGGAGGAGCGCAAGAGCCGCTTCCTGCGCCGCGTCTCGCACGAGTTGAAGACGCCGCTGACGGCCCTGCGCGAAGGCTCCGACCTGCTGGCGGACGGAACGGCCGGCCCGCTGACCGGGCAGCAGAAGGAGATCGTCGCGATCCTCACCGACAACAGCCTGCGCCTGCGCAAGCTCATCGAGGACCTGCTTGCGTACAATGCGGCGGACTTCGAGCAATCGGTGCTGCGCCGCCAGGTGTTCCCGCTGCGCGAACTGGTCGACGCGGTGGTGGAAAGCCAGCGCCTCGCCTTCACGGCACGCGCCCTGAACGTCGAGGTCGACGGCGGCCAGTTCGCCCTCGACGCCGACCGCGAAAGGATCAGGACCGTGCTCGACAACCTGCTTTCCAATGCCATCAAGTACTCGCCCCCTGCTGGCACGATACGCATCCGCGCCCGCTGCGAGGACAGCGACGCGGTCATCGAGGTCGCCGACGAGGGACCGGGCATCGCCGAGGAGGACCGCGACCGCGTGTTCGATCCCTTCTACCAGGGACGCATTCCGGGCGCCGGGCCGGTCAAGAGTTCCGGGCTCGGCCTGTCGATCGCGCAGGAGCACGTGCTGGCGCACGGCGGCCGCCTGCTGCTGCTGCCCGGCCCGGGCGCGCGCTTCCAGGTGAGGCTGCCGCTGCAATGGCACTGAAGCGCCTCGCCTCCATCCTGCTCGTCCTGGCGCTGGCGGCATGCGGCAGCATGACGGGCCCGCGCGACCAATATTGGCTGAAGGACGGCGCGCCGCGCTTCCCGTCGGACGCCGAATCGCTGGTGGCCTACCACCGCTACGTCTGGCGGCTCGACACGGTCGAGTGGGCGCGCGAGAACGAGCGCGTGCGCGACGCGGCCGCGCGCAGCCCCGGCCCGTTCCAGCGCCTGCGCCAGGCCGTGCTGGCCGCGGCGCCGGCCGCCACGCCGCGCGACCATGCGCGCGCGCAGCAGATGCTCGAGCAGTACGAGCACGACACGCCGAACGGCGACGCCGCGCTGAAGGCGGTGGTCGGGATGCTGCGCGAGGAACTGGCGGAACGGCGCCGGCTCGAGGAGCGCGTGCGCGAAGAGGCGCGCCGCGCCGAAGACCTCGACCAGAAGCTCGGCGCGCTCAAGGCCATCGAACTCAACATGCTCCAGCGCCGCAAGCCGGCCGGCAGGAAGCCGTGAGCGCCGCCCCGGCCACGATCCTGCTGGTGGACGACGACGCCGCGCTGCTGCGGCTGCTGACCATGCGGCTGGAGGCCGCCGGCTACCGCATCGTCGCCGTCGACAGCGGCGAACGCGCGCTCGCCAGCCTGGCGGCCGAGCGGCCGCAGCTCGTCATCTCCGACATGCGCATGCAGGGCATGGACGGCGCCGCCCTGTTCGACGCCATCCGCCGCCAGCACCCGACGCTGCCGGTGATCATCCTGACGGCGCACGGCACCATTCCAGAGGCGGTCGCCGCGATGCAGCGCGGCGTGTTCGGCTACCTGACCAAGCCCTACGACGCGCCGGCGCTGCTGGCCGAGGTCGAGCGCGCGCTCAGGCTGGGCGGCGGCGCCCACGCCGGCTCCGGGGAGCCGTGGCGCGAGGGCATCATCACCTGCAATCCGCAGATGGAGGCCCTGCTGGCCCAGGCGCGGCTGGTGGCGGGCGGCGACGCCAGCGTGCTCATCCGCGGCCCGTCGGGCAGCGGCAAGGAAGTGCTGGCGCGCGCGATCCATCGCGCCAGCCGGCGCAGCGGCGCGCCCTTCCTGGCCATCAACTGCGGCGCGATTCCCGAGCAGCTGCTGGAATCCGAGTTGTTCGGGCACGTCAAGGGCTCGTTCACCGGGGCGCTGCGCGACCATCGCGGCCTGTTCCAGGAGGCCGACGGCGGCACGCTGTTCCTCGACGAGATCGGCGACATGCCGCTGCTGCTGCAGGTGAAGCTGCTGCGCGTGCTCGAGGAGCGGCAGGTGCGGCCGGTGGGCTCGGCGCGCAGCGTACCGATCGACGTGCGCATCGTCTCGGCGACGCACCGCGCGCTCGAGGACGAGATCGCCGCCGGACGCTTCCGCGAGGACCTCTACTACCGCCTCAACGTCGTCACGCTGGCGCTGCCGGCCCTGGCGGAACGCCGCGACGACATCCCGCTGCTGGCGGCGCATTTCCTGCGTCAGGTGGGCGCGAAGTACGAGAAGAAGCTCAGCGGCTTTTCCCCGGAGGCGATGGAGCTGCTGGTCGGCGCCGCCTGGCCGGGCAACGTGCGGCAGCTCTACAACGTGGTCGAGCACGCGGTGGCGCTGTCCACGACGCCGGTCGTCGCGGTCGGCTCGATCGAGAACTCGCTGCGCGAGGCGCAGCGCATGGAATCGCTCGAGGAAGCCCGGGCGCGCTTCGAGCGCGACTACCTGGCGCGCGCCCTGCGCATCACCGGCGGCAACGTCACCCACGCCGCCCGGCTGGCGAAGCGCAACCGCACCGAGTTCTACAAGCTGCTGCAGCGGCACCACCTCGACCCGGCCGAGTTCAAGTAGACGTCGCCGACCGGCGACACCCGCGATCCCCGCCGATTCAACCACTTGCGCCTGCCGGCGGCGATCGGCGTCGTCAACCGGCGACGCTTTGCGTGGCCGCCGCGGACCCTCTTCTTCCGCAACCAACTGATTCTCCAAGGTTTTACGACCTGGCATCGGCATTGCCTAGTGCGGGGTGCGGCCGGTCGCCACTGCCGGCTCGAAAGGAGATGACATGACAACTTCGAACATGAACCTGCAGACACCCAAGCAGCCGCCGCGGCTGCTGTATCCCTCGCTCGTCGTCGCGGCCATCGCCGTGACGCTCTTCAGCGCACTCGGCATCGCCGGCATCACCGGGCACCTGCCGGGCGCCTTCGCCCAGGTCGCCGCCCGGCAAGCCGGCGACAAGGACGGGGCGCCCGGCCCGCTGGCGGCGGCCACCTGCGCCGAATGCGGCGTCGTCGAGTCCGTGCACGCCATCGAGACCAAGGGCAGCGGCAGCGGCGTCGGCGCCGTGCTCGGCGGCGTCGGCGGCGCGGTGCTCGGCAACATGATCGGCGCCGGCAACGGCCGCACGGCGATGACCCTGATCGGCGGCGGCGCCGGCGCCTATGCCGGCAACGAGATCGAGAAGAACGGCAAGCGCCACGTCGTCTGGCAGACGCGCGTGCGCATGGACAACGGCACCGTGCGGACGATCACCACCCGCTACCAGCCCGAATTCGGCGCCGGCAGCAAGGTGAAGGTCGTCGACGGGCAACTGGTCGCGCGCGGCTGAGCGGCGACCGACCACCCAGGAGGAAACCGACATGCGCAAGACCACCATCCTCGCGCTGTGCGCCGCCGCCATTGCGGGCGCCAGCCTCGACGCCGCCGCCCACGGCTTCAATGCCGGCGGCGGCCACTGGAACGGGGGCGGCGCCCCCGGCGCCGCCGCTCCGTCCAACCACGCCTTGCTGAACTCCAACGGCATCCTCGCGCTCGACCGCGACACCGGCCTGGGCCGGGCCGAGGACCGCATGAGCATCCAAGGTCTCAAGCACGAGCAGGCCACCGTCCGCGCCGAAACGCGGCGCGGCGGCAGGACCGGTATCCGCAGCGGGTCGGCGGCCGAGGCCGACGTCCGGTGAAGGTCGCCCGCGCTGTCGCCCTGGCCCGACAGGCGGCAAACCACATTGCCGTCATGGCGGCAAGGATAGGAACGGTTTGCCGCCCGGCACGGGCCGTTCGGAGCGGCAAGCTCCGCCTGCCGGGCGCAACGGCCTTGCATCGCATTCGTTCGAATAGTGGCACGGAACTGGCTCTATTCGTCGACATGCACACCTCGATGCTCCGCCCCGTCGCCCTGCCCACGCACCTGTTGGGAAATCCCGCGCCATGCGACATCTTCGACGCCAAGGGAACGCTGCTGCAGAAGGCCGGATCGCCGCTCGCCGCGCGTCCCGGCCACTCGCTGCGCCGGCATCGCGTGTTCTGCGAGGCCAGCAAGGCCGATTCGATCTCGTCGGCCAATCCGATATCCAGCGTGCGCGCCGCCAGGCGCGCGCTCGCCGACGCGGCGGAACGCATCGAAAGCGGCCGGCAGGCTTCGGCCATCCAGCTGCTGGGCCTCGCCGCCGAACTCCACGACGCCTGGCAGCTCGATCCCGACGCCTGCATCGGCTTCGCGCGGCTCGATTATTCCGAGCGCCCCAGCGTGTGCCACGCCACGCTGGCCGCCCTGTTCGTCGCTGAACTGGCCGCCGCGGCCGGCATGTCGCGCGAATGGACGATCGAGCTGATCGGCGCCGCGCTGACCATGAATCTCGCCAGCATGGCGCTGCACGACGAGATGTTCGCGGTCCCCGACATGCCGAAGTTCCGCCCGTCCGCGGAATACCTGATCCATCCGCTCGACACCCTGCGGCTGCTCGAATCGCTCGGCGAGTTTCCCGGCGACTGGCTCGGCGCCGTCGTGCAGCATCACGAGAACGTCGACGGCACCGGCTATCCGCAAGGCCTGAAGGGCATCGGCATCCGCTTCGGCGCCCGCATGCTGCGCATCGCGGAGACCCTGGCGGCCAAGTTCGTCGTCGGCCGGTTGCGCCCGCCGCAGCACTGGAACATCTCGCGCACCCGGCACGTGAGCCACCTGATCGAGCATGTGTTCGGCGCCGAAGTGCCGCATCTCGACCAGTCCCTGCTGCGGCAGCTGATGACGCGGCTCGGCTTCTTCCCGCCCGGCACGCTGGTGCGGCTGAACAACGGCGAGACCGCGGTGGTGAATCGCCGGCTCTCCGACGACAATGCGCCGCCGCGCGAAGCGGTGGCCGTCCTCGACGCCCGCGGCCGCCCGTTGGAAGCACCGCGGCTGCGGCCGCTCGGCACCCGCGACTACCGCATCCAGAGCTACGTTCACGACGAGCTGCAGCGGCTGCCGGCTTGCGACTGGCAGCGCATCTGGGGCTACGCCTAGCCGGGAGCACTACAATCCGCTCCATGCCAATGCAATGAGCGGACGCGATGACCAAGGCAATCCCGGGCGAGCGGCGCGCCGCCGCGCGCCTGCTGCGCGGCTGGAAGATCCTGCTGTTTTCGGCGCGGCACCGGCGCGGCTTCCCGCTGATCGTCGCCTTCCTGGCCGTGCTCTCGTCGGGCACCGGGCTCTACCCGTTCATGCCGGTGCTCGTCGCCGCGGTGGCGATGGCGCCCTCGCGCTGGCGGGCGATCTATCTTGCCGCCGTGGCGGGCTCGGCGGCGGGCGCCGGCCTGCTGGCAGTCGTCGTCCAGGCGGTCGGCCGGGACCTGGCCGGAAGCTTCCCCGCACCCGGCACGCTGCCGCGCTGGCTCCAGGCCGAGCAACTGTTGCGCGACTATGGCGACTACGCCATGGCGATCGTCGCGGGCCTGCCGGTCCCCCAGCTGCCGGTGCTGGTCGCGCTGGCGCTGGCCGGCACGCCGCCATGGACCGTCGCGCTGGCGGTGCTGGCAGGCAAGGCGGTGAAGTACGGCGCTTACGTCATGGGCACCGAGCTGGTGGTCACCGCGTTCCGGCGCCTGCGGCAGCGCCTGGCGCCGCGATAGCGCGGGCCGCGCTCAGACGTTGAACTTCGCCGCCAGCGCGTTGAGGCGGCCCGAGAGGCCCTCGAGGTCCTTCATGGCGGCGGCGGCGCGCGTCAGCGCCGCGCAGTTCTCGGCGGAGATGCTGGCCATCTTGTCGACATGCCCGCCGATGCGCTCGCGCGCCTCGTTCTGCTGCTGGATCGACGCCATGATCTGCTCGGTGTTCGAGGTGGTGTCCTGAACCGCCTGGTTGGACTCGCCGAGCGCGACGGCGACCAGCTCGAGATGCTCCTGGCTGGTGGCCAGCGAGGTCTGGCCGCGCTGGATCGCCTCCTCCACGCCCTCCGACCGCTCCGTCATGGCGCGCGTCACCTGGTTGATCTCGGCGGCGGCGGCGGCCGATTTCTCGGCCAGCTTGCGCACCTCGTCGGCGACCACGGCGAAGCCGCGTCCCTGCTCGCCGGCGCGCGCGGCTTCGATGGCGGCGTTCAGCGCCAGCAGGTTGGTCTGGTCAGCGATGTCGTGCACCTGGCCGGTCATGTCGGCGATCGCCTTGGTGCTCTCGATGAACTCGCCGGCCGTGGTGGCGATGTCGCCGACCGCCTCCTCGACCGTCGATATCTCGCCGATCAGGGCGGACAGGCTCTCGTTCGCCGACTGGGTGCGCTCGATGCTCACGTTCACCTGGCGCGCGACGTTCTCGGCGTTCTCCATCACCAGGCCCACCGTGCCGGAAAGGCTGTCGATGGCGCTGGTGCTGTCCTCGGCGGCATCGCCGTGCAGCGTGCAGCTGCCGAGCAGCTCGTCGGACAGCCCGCCGATCTCGCGGATCGACTGGTCGAGCTTCTGGCCGGCGGCGCGCAGCTCGCCGACCATCTGGTGCAGGTTGCGCTGCATGCCGCTGATGGCGGCGCACAGGCTTTGGTTGTCGCCCTCGCGCAGCTCGAGCGCGACGTTGAGGTCGCCGCTGGCGATCTGCCGGACGGCGTTGGCGACGTATTGCGGCTCGCCGCCGATCAGGTCGAGCAGCATGCGGGCAAGCTGGACGAAGGCGGCCAATCCGACCACGGACGCCACCAGGCTGACGCCGATGATCCAGGCGCGGGAAGACGACGCCATCGCGTCGAGCTGCGGGCTCAGCTTGGCGGCCTCGTCGGCCAGCCGCGCGAACATCAGGAAGCTGAAGCCGTTCGCCACGACGGTGACGACGCCGAGAACGGCCAGTACGAGAAGCAGCCGGGTGCGAAGCGGCATAGCGGTATTCCTCCTCCGTTGGGTGCTTCTTATTGTTGTGTCGAGACTTTAGTACGAAGGCCTGAACCACCGCGATCCGCGTTTTCTATCCCGGGATAAGGAGCGTCTCCGCGCGCGCCTCAGCGCCCGGTGAGCTGGGCGTAGAGCAGCGGCAGCCGCACCGGCAGTTCCTCCGGCCGCCGCAGCACCGTGAAGCCCGCCGGGCCGAACATGTGCGGCAGGTACGAGGCGCCTTCGCGGTCGATGGTGACGCAGAATGGCCGGATGCCCTGGCGGCGCGCGTCGATCAGCGCCATGCGGGTATCCTCGACGCCGTAGCGGCCTTCGTAGTGGTCCATGTCGTGCGGCTTGCCGTCGGTGAGGATCAGCAGCAGCCGCAGCGCCGCCGGCTGCTTCTCCAGCAGCGACGCCGAATGGCGGATGCCGGCCCCCATGCGCGTGTAGTAGCCGGGCTTGAGCGCCGCGATGCGGCCGCGCGCCTCGTTGTCGAACGGCGCGGCGAAATCCTTCATCTCGTGGAAGCGAACGTTGCCGCGCTTGAGCGACGAGAAGCCGTAGAAGCCGAAACTGTCGCCCGTCGCCGAGAGCGCCTCGCCGAACAGCATCAGGCTGTCGCGGATGACGTCGATCACCCGGTGTTCGTCCGACACCCAGGTATCGGTGGACAGCGAGAGGTCGGCGAGCACCAGGCACGCGAGGTCGCGCTCGTGGCGGTTCTGGTTCAGGTAGGCGCCCGAGGCGATGTGGCTGCCGGCCAGCTTGTCGGCGTGCAGGCGCACGCAGGCGTCGATATCGAGCTCGGTGCCGTCCGGCTGCGACTTCTGCCAGCGGCGCGCCGGCGCCAGCGCGGCGAACTGGCTCTTCAGCTTGCGCGCCGGGCGCCGCAGGTGCTCGGGCAGCGGCGTCGGCTCGATGTGGCGCGCCTGCAGGCGCTGCAGGCGGCAGTGGTCAGGCTTCAGTTCGTGCTTGCGGAAGTCCCACTCGGGCAGCGGGATGCCCTCGCCGACCGGCTCGTCGTCGGACGCGGCGGACGGCAGGTCGAGGTCGAAGCGCACCTTCGAGGCGACGCGCTCGTTGTCCTGCGTCACCGTCAGCGTGTCCATGTCCTCGGCCTTGCGCACGGCGTCCGGGTCCGGATCGTCGTCGGCCGCGCGGTTCACCTTCACGTATTCGGCCCAGGACAGCAGGCTCTCGGCGCGGAACAGGAACATCGTCGGCGACTCGTTCTGCGGCGAGTCGGTGCGCTCGGCCTGGTGGCGCTTGCGGCCCGCCGCCACTTCCTCGGCCGCTTCGCTCTCGGCGCTCGCCGGCACGCCGTCGGGGCGCTTGATCGCGGCGGCGGCGAGCGGCGAAGGCACCAGCCACAGCGGCACCGGCTGCAGGGGCTTGGCCTTGCGGCGCTCGAGCGGCGGCAGCGCGGCGACCGAGCCGGGAGCGGCCAGGGCTGCGCGCACGGCGAGTTCCTGCGCGGCCTCGTCCGCCGACAGCGATTCCGGCGCGATGCGTTCAGCCAGCGTCGCCGCCACCAGCCGGCGATAGCGCGGCTCCAGGCCGGGCAGCGCAGCCAGCGCGCGCACGGTGGCCCGCTGGTTGCGCACGAGCCATTCCGCCTCGTCGGGCGCGGTCTCGTGCGCCGCGAGCGCGATCAGCCAGAGGTAGAGGTCGCGGTTGAGGCCGCGCTCGGGAAAGAACGATATCTGCGCCGGCAGGCGCAGCGTCTCGAGGTCGAGCGAGGCGGTCGCCACGCGCTCGTCGGTGCCCGCGATGCGCGACAGCAGGCGGCGGCGCGCGCCGTGCCGGCGGTCGGCTGCCGCGGCAACTCTAAGTCCCGCATCGCCGCCGAGCGCGCGGAACAGCACGCCGAGCATCTTCTCGAGGTCGGCCAGTTTCACCGCCGCTTCCGGATGGTCGCGCCGCGCCACGCGGGTGATGAAGCGGTCCCAGATGCCGCCGACGAATTCTTCCATGTCAGATTCTCCGCAGCCGAAAGGTAGGGACGTCGAACCGCCACGGGCGACGGGGGGGCGCCGACGCTGCGTGTCCCCCGTCGGCGGCTTCGCCGCCTCCTCCTCCTTTACCTACGCGTCGACGCCCCCCCGCCACCCGCGGCTCGGCCTCGGGGGTCGTTGCGCTATCGCATTCCCGAGCCGCCATTCGCCGGGCCGGTGGGGTGCCCTGCTGCGCGTAGGTAAAGGAGGAGGCGGACGCCTTATCGCCTTTGTCCGCCGGGGGGCGTAGGCAGGGTTTCGCGGAGCACTGCTCCGCGCTGCCGAAGCCGGCTCGCTGTGCAAAGCGAGCCGTGGGCCGCGAAAGCGGCGAAGCGCAGCAGGGCACCCCGGCGGCCCGCGCGCGCGCCAAACCGTTCATCAATCCCTCCTCCCCGTCAAACTCACCTGCGCCTCGTTCTGCCGCGCCGCCTCATGCTCCACCCATTCGAGCAACGTCGAACGCCCGCGCTGCACGGTCGTGCATGCCGCCACGCACTGCGCGCACTGCGTGCAGGTGAACATCGCATTCTTCGTCGTCCGCGGCTTCAGCCGCATCGGGCACACGGCCTCGCAGGCGGCGGCGCCCATGCTGTCCGCCTGGTAGCACTCGCTGCAATCGGCCGCGCGGTTGCGCTGGAAGCCGATCACCATGGCGTCGCGATTGCTCATCCAGGCGAGGCTCTGGAACAGGCCGACGGCGCAGCCGAAGCGGCAGAACAGGTGGCGCGCGAAGAGGAACTCGATCGACAGCACGGCCGTGCCGGCGCCGATGAAGATGGCCTGGTTGCGCGTCGGCGAGAGATGCAGGAGGTTGCCATAGACCTCGGCCGGCGGCAGCAGGTAGGTGATCAGCACCACCGCCCAGAGGAAGGCGAAGGCGACCGCCAGCGGCACGGTGACGAACCACCAGCGCGCATCGACCGCGAAGGCGCTGCCGTCCGGATTCTTCGCCGGCAGCGGCTTCCTCTCCCAGATGCTCGGCTTGCCCGACGCGTGGCGCATCAGGCGGTTGATGGTCTCGACCACCGAGAAATGCGGACACAGCCAGCCGCAATAGAGGCGGCCCCAGCGCCAGGCGACGGCGATGAAGGCGACGCCGCCGGCGACGATGGGCAGGAACAGGCGCAGCAGGATGTTCACGCCCGCCTGGGTGGCGGAGATGCGGCCGGCGAAGAAATCGTCGAGCCCCAGGCGCCAGTCGAGGCCGAGGATGATCGCGTGTCCCGCCGTCAGGTCGTAGCGGAACAGGTCGAACACCGGCGCCATGACGAACAGCACGAAGAAGCCGATCTGCCAGGCGGTGCGACGGCGCTGCGTGGCGCCGGCCGAGCCGGGCGCGGCCTTGACCGACCAGGGCTTGATGGGGATCACGCGGGCGTCACTCACAGCGGGGGCCGATCAGCGGGTAGACGTAGGCCCGCCCGGCCATCGCCTTGGCGAGGCCCAGCAGGCCGAACACGATCAGCGTCGAATGCACGGTGGTGAAGTAGAGGATCACCACGACCCAGGTCCACTCCCATGCCAGCCCGCCGAAGGCCACGAGGGCCGCGCTCGCGGCCACCAGCAGGATCCCGCCCCACAGGCTGACGAAGAAGGCCTGGTCGAGGTGGCAGCGCGCGAGCGGCGGCGCATCCGGGTGGCCGAGGCGCAGCCAGGCGAGCGCGACGAAGGCGAAGACCGGCGCGACCAGCAGGTTGGCGAGGAACAGCGATTCCGCGGCAACCGCGAGACGCTGCCCCGGGACGCTATTTTCCGAAGGTGGCAAGGACGACCTCCATCAGCGCCGCCGCCACCTCGGCGTCGTCGGTGAGGCTCTCGACCAGCGAGGCGCGGCAGGCTTCGACCGGATCGAGGCCGTCGCGGATGAGCATCGCGGCGTAGACCAGCAGGCGCGTGCTCGCCACTTCCTCGAGGTCGACGTCCTTCAGCGCCCGCAGGCTGCGGCCGATCGAGACGAGCCGCTTGGCGACCATCGGATCGCAGCGCGTCTCGCTGACCAGGATGGTCTCCTCGCGCTCGGCCGCCGGGAAATCGAAGCGCAGGCTGACGAAGCGCTGGCGCGTCGACGGCTTCATGCCCTTGAGGAAGTTCTGGTAGCCGGGGTTGTAGCTGACCACCAGCATGAAGGAGTCCGGTGCCTGCAGCACCTCGCCGGTGCGGTCGATCGGCAGCGTGCGGCGGTGGTCGGCCAGCGGATGGATCACCACGGTCGTGTCCTTGCGCGCCTCGACCACCTCGTCGAGATAGCAGATGCCGCCTTCGCGCACCGCGCGCGTGAGCGGGCCGTCGGACCAGTAGGTCTCGCCGTCGCCGATCAGGTGGCGGCCGACCAGGTCGGCGGCCGTGAGGTCGTCGTGGCAGGCGACGGTGAACAGCGGCAGGCCGAGCCGCGCCGCCATGTGGGCGACGAAGCGCGTCTTGCCGACGCCCGTGGGGCCCTTGATGAGCACCGGCAGGCGGTTCTTCCAGGCATGCTCGAAGAGTTGCAGTTCGTTGCCGGCGGCTTCGTAGTACGGTGCTTCC
>DASVZD010000435.1:0-1851 GCA_036391815.1 Rhodocyclaceae bacterium | reverse complement strand
GGCGCAGCCGGCGCGCGGACGGGGACGTCGACGCCCCCGCGCGCGCCAGGCCGGTTCCGGCGCGCCGGCGCCGCGCCGTGCTGGCCGTGCTGACCCTGGGCATGGCGGCGCTCGCCACCTGGGCCATGACCTCGGTGCTGCCCTATCACGGCCGCCAGCCGCTCGAGGTCGCGATCCTAGCCTTGTTCGCCCTGCTGTTCTTCTGGGTGTCGGCGGGATTCTGGACGGCGGTGATGGGTTTCGTCGTGCTGCTGCTGGGCGGCGACCGCCATGCCATCAGCGCCAGCGCGGCGGCCGATGCGCCGCTGGACGCCGCGGCGCGCACGGCGGTCATCATGCCGATCTGCAACGAGGACGTGGCGCGCGTCTTCGCCGGCCTGCGCGCCACCTTCGAATCGGTGGCGCGCGCCGGCGATCTCGCGCACTTCGACTTCTTCGTGCTCAGCGACACCAGCGATCCGGACCTGCGCGCCGACGAGACGGCGGCGTGGTTCCGCCTGTGCCGCGAAGCGGGCGGCTTCGGCCGCGTGTTCTACCGCTGGCGCCGCCACCGCATCAAGCGCAAGAGCGGCAACGTCGCCGACTTCTGCCGGCGCTGGGGCAGCGGCTACCGCTACATGGTGGTGCTCGACGCCGACAGCGTGATGAGCGGCGAATGCCTGGGGCGGCTGGCGCGGCTGATGGAAGCGAACCCGGACGCCGGCATCATCCAGACGGCGCCGCGCGCCGCCGGCCGCGAGACGCTGCACGCGCGCATCCAGCAGTTCGCCAGCCGCGCCTACGGGCCGCTGTTTACCGCCGGCCTGCACTTCTGGCAGCTCGGCGAGGCGCACTACTGGGGCCACAACGCCATCATCCGCATCGCGCCGTTCATGCGCCACTGCGCGCTCGGCCGCCTGCCGCGCCGCGGGCGGCCTCCGGTCGAGGTGCTGTCGCACGACTTCGTCGAGGCCGCGCTGATGCGCCGCGCCGGCTGGGGCGTCTGGATCGCCTACGACCTGCCGGGCAGCTACGAGGAGATGCCGCCCAACCTGCTCGACGAGCTGCAGCGCGACCGCCGCTGGTCGCAGGGCAACCTGATCAACGCGCGCCTGCTGCTCGCCGAGGGCGTGCATGCCGCCCACCGCGCGGTGTTCGCCATCGGCGTGATGGCCTACCTGTCGTCGCCGCTGTGGTTCCTGTTCCTGCTGCTGTCGTCGGCGCTGGCGGCGATCCACGTGCTGGTGCCGCCGCAGTACTTCACGCATCCCTACCAGCTGTTTCCCGACTGGCCCGAGTGGCACCTGTCGTGGGCGGTGCTGCTGTTCGGCGCCACCAGCGTGCTGCTGTTCGCGCCCAAGCTGCTCAGCGTCGCGCTGCTGTGGCGACAGGGCGCGCGCGGCTTCGGCGGGCCGCTGCGGCTGGCGCTCAGCGTCGCCATGGAGCTCGTCTATTCGATGCTGCTGGCGCCGATCCGCATGCTGTTCCATACGCAGTTCGTCGCCGCCGCGCTCGGCGGCTGGCACACCGGATGGAAGTCGCCGCCGCGCAGCGACGAGGCGACCACCTGGGCGGAGGCCGTGCAGCGCCACGGCTGGCATACGGCGCTGGCGGCGGTGTGGGCGGTGCTGGTCGGCTGGATCAGCCCGTCCTACCTGTGGTGGCTGGCGCCGGTGCTCGGCCCGCTGCTGCTCGCCGTGCCGATCTCGGTCTGGTCGAGCCGCCTGCCGCTCGGCCGCCGGCTGCGCGAAGCCGGGTTCTTCGTCATTCCGGAGGAGGCCGACCCGCCGCCGGAATTCCGCCGCCTGCGGCAGGAACTGGCGCGCCGGCCGTCCTCGGCGCGCGGCTTCGCCGCGACGGTGGCCGGGCCGC
>DASVZD010000434.1:0-6556 GCA_036391815.1 Rhodocyclaceae bacterium | reverse complement strand
CTGCCAGTAGAGGTAGTCGATGGCCTCGACGGCCGTCGCCAGCTCGTCGAGCTCCTCGAAGCTGGTGTCCGGATTGCCCCAGGTGACGCGCGCGGTGATGGTGCCGCCGACGCGCTCATGCACGTGGTTGAGGTTCTTGATCACCTGGCGCCAGATGCCGCGGCCGCGGTAGCCGTCGGTGATCTGCTCGCCGCCGTCGATGGAGACCAGGATGTTGGAGAGCTTGGCCAGCATCCAGTCGGGCAGGTTGTCGAGCAGCGTGCCGTTGGTCTGCAGCTGGAAGCGGAATTCCGGGAAGCGCTCCATCACCGCCTGCATCATCGGCACGTTGAGCGTCGGCTCGCCGCCGTAGAAGGTGACGTAGACCTCCTTGCCCTGCAGGTGCTTGTCCACGAAGGCCGCCAGCTGGTCGATGTCGTACTTGAGCTCGGTCTGCGAGCCGAGCACCTCGCCGACGCCGAGCGAGCAATAGGTGCACTTGAGGTTGCACTTGAGCGTGGTCAACAGCTGGAGTTCGACGCGGCCGCCGACGATCGGCGCCGGGTCGGAGACGGCGCCGCCGCGGATAAGGGATTGAATTTGCATGGGCGCGGAATGTACTACGCCGCCGCCCCCTGTCAAGCCGGAGAAGCCGGTGGATTGACCGGAATCAAGCGCGCCGCATCGCCCGCAGCCGCGCGATGCGCTCCGCGGTGGGCGGATGCGTGGCGAACAGCCCGGCCAGGCCGCCGCCGGACAGCGGGTTCATGATCATCATCTGCGCCGTCTCCGGATGCGCCTCGGCGCTCGGCATCGGGATGCCGTGCGCGTAGGCCTCGATCTTCGCCAGCGCGTCGGCCAGCGCGTCCGGGTCGCGCGACAGCTCGGCGCCGCCGCGGTCGGCCTCGAACTCGCGCGCCCGCGAGATCGCCATCTGGATCAGCGACGCGGCCAGCGGCGCCAGCAGCGCGACCAGGATGCCGGCGACCGGGTTGCTCGGCCGTCCCTCCTCGTCGCGGCCGCCGAAGAACATGGCGAAGTTGGCCAGCGCGGAAATCGCGCCGGCCATGGTGGCGGCGATCGTCGAGGTCAGGATGTCGCGGTGCTTGACGTGCGAAAGCTCGTGCGCCAGCACGCCGCGCAGCTCGCGCGCGGACAGCAGCTGCAGGATGCCCGAGGTCGCGGCCACCGCCGCGTGCTCGGGGTTGCGGCCGGTGGCGAAGGCGTTCGGCTGCTGCTCGTCGATGATGTAGACGCGCGGCATCGGCAGGCCGTCTGCCTGCGCCAGCTCGCGCACGATGTTGTAGAGGTAGGGGCTCGACGCCGCGTCCACCTCCTGCGCGTTGTACATGCGCAGCACCATCTGGTCGGAGAACCAGTAGGCGAACAGGTTCATGCCGCCGCCGAACAGCAGCGCCAGCAGCATGCCGCCCTTGCCGCCGATCATGGCGCCGATGACGCCGAACAGCGCCACGATGGCAGCCATCAGAACCGTCGTTTTGAGCCAGTTGCCGAACATGGGGACCTCCGTGACTGCCCGAAGCGGGCAACAGGTTAGATGCGGCGCGCAGCCGCGAAATTCAAGCGGGGAGGGCGAACGCCTCGCCGGCCGCGACCGGGAAGCCCTGCAGGAATTCGCTCGGCGGCAGGCGCTTGCCGCCCGCCTTCTGCAGTTCGGTGAGCAGCACGGCGCCTTCGCCGCAGGCGACCAGCACGCCGGCCGGCCCGCTCTCCAGCACCGTGCCCGGCGCCCCGGCGCCCGCCGCGGCCTGCGCCATCCAGACTTTCACCGGCGTCTGCCGCAGCGTCGCCGCGGCGCCGGGGAAGGGATTGAAGGCGCGCACGCGGCGCTCGACCTGCGCCGCCGGCTGGCGCCAGTCGATCGCCGCTTCGGCCTTCTCGATCTTGTTCGCGTAGGTGACGCCCGCTTCGGGCTGGACGACCGGCGCCAGCCCGGGAAGGCCGCGCAGCGCGTCGACGATCAGCCGGCCGCCGAGCGCGGCGAGCTTGTCGTGCAGCGTCGCCGCCGTGTCCTGCGCGCCGATCGGCAGCGCTTGCTTCAGCAGCATCGGCCCGGTGTCGAGCCCTGCTTCCATGCGCATCACGGTGATGCCGGTTTCGGCGTCGCCCGCCTCGATGGCGCGCTGGATCGGCGCCGCGCCGCGCCAGCGCGGCAGCAGCGAGGCGTGGATGTTGATGCACCCCAGGCGCGGGATGTCGAGCACGGCCTGCGGCAGGATCAGCCCGTAGGCGGCCACCACCAGGACGTCGGGCGCGGCGTCGACCAGCGGCGCATGCGTCGCCGGGTCGCGGAGCCGTTCCGGCTGGGCGACGGGGATGCCGCGCGCGGCCGCCAGCTGCTTCACCGGGCTGGCATGCAGCTGCATGCCGCGACCGGCCGGACGATCGGGCTGGGTAAGCACCAGCGGGACCTCGAAGCCGGCCGCGAGGACGGCTTCGAGCGCGACCCTGGCGAACTCGGGCGTGCCCGCGAAGGCGACGCGCATCAGACGGCGATCCTTGCCTGCTTGGCGAGCTTCGCCTTGATGCGCGACTGCTTGAGGCGCGACAGGTATTCGACGAACACCTTGCCGTCGAGGTGATCGATCTCGTGCTGCACGCATACCGCGAGAATGCCCTCGGCTTCCAGTTCGAACGGCTCGCCCTGCAGGTCGAGCGCACGCACCTTCACGGTGGCCGCGCGCCTGACGGTCTCGTAGATGCCGGGCACCGAGAGGCAGCCTTCCTCTCCCTCGCACTCGCCGTCGCGCTCGAGGATCTCGGGATTGACGAAGACGCGCAGTTCATTCTTGTCTTCCGACACGTCCATCACGATGACGCGCTGGTGCACGTTCACCTGCGTCGCGGCAAGGCCGATGCCGGGCGCCTCGTACATGGTTTCCGCCATGTCGGCGACCAGCTTGCGGATGTCGGCGTCGACCGCGGCGACGGGCGACGCCACTTTGTGCAGCCGCGGATCGGGATAGCGCAATATGGGCAACAAGGCCATGAAAATCAGCTTTTATCGATTGATGCCAGAAGGATTTGGGGGCAGAATCCACGAATCTTTCGGGAGATCAAACCCATGCGTCGCATTATATCTGCGCTGCTCATCTGTTTCTCAACGTGGGCGCTGGCCCAGGAGACGAAGCCGCTCGAACTGGCGCCGGACGCGCCGGACCGGCACATCGTCGTTCCCGGCGACACGCTGTGGGGCATCGCGACGCTGTTCCTGAAGGACCCGTATCGCTGGCCCGAAATCTGGCGCCTCAACAAGGAAGACATCAAGAACCCCCATCGCATCTATCCCGGCCAGGTCGTCATCCTCGACCGCAGCGGCGAGCAGCCGCAACTGAAGATCGGCAAGCTGGTCAAGGCGGAGCCGCGCGTCTATGTCGACAAGAGCACGGGCGCCATCCCGGCGATCCCGCAGAACGTCATCGAGCCCTTCCTGTCGCAGCCGCTGGTGGTCGAGCCGGACACCCTGCAGGCGGCGCCCCGCATCGTCGCCTTCCGCGGCAACCGCATCACCGTCGGCAACGGCGACGTCATCTATGTGACCGGCGCGGACGCGCAAAGTGCCAAGCAATGGCAGATCTTCCGCCCCGGCAAGCCGCTGATCGATCCCGACACCGCCGACGGCGACCGCAAGGTGCTCGGCTACGAGGCGGTCTACCTCGGCACGGCGCGCAAGATCGCCGCCGGCGAGCCGGCCACATTCGAGATCACCAGCGCCAAGCAGGAGGTCGACCGCAACGACAACCTGCTGCCGGCGCCGCCGACGCAGATCATGAGCTACGTGCCGCATGCGCCGTCGCGCGCGGTCAGCGGGCGCATCATCAAGATCTACGGCGGCATCGGCGAAAGCGGCAAGTTCTCCATCGTCTCGCTGTCGCGCGGCAGCGCCGACGGGCTCGACCTCGGCAGCGTGCTGGCCGTCTATCGCACCGGCAGCGAGGTGATGAACCTGCGCGACGACAAGAACGAGACCTACAAGCTGCCGACCGAACGCTACGGCCTGCTGTTCGTCTTCCGCGTCTTCGAGCACGTGTCCTACGCGCTGATCATGGATGCGCCGCGCCCGGTGATGGAAGGGGACACGGTCCGCAACCCGTAGTCGCGCGGTGTCCGACCGCGACCTGGCGGCCTGGGTCCGCCTGACCTCCGTCCCCGGCGTCGGCGGCGAAACCCAACGCCGGCTGCTCCGCGACTTCGGTCTTCCCGAAAGCGTCTTCGCCGCGGGCTTCGGTTCGCTGCGCGCCAGCGTCGGCGATGAAACCGCGCAGCGGCTCACGACGCACGATGCCGCCGCCGAAGTGGAAGCGGCCCTCTCCTGGACCGGCCAAGACGGCAACCATATAGTGACGCTGGCGGACCCCGAGTACCCGCAGGCCTTGCTGGCCGGCGTCGATCCGCCCGTGCTGCTGTACGTGAAGGGGCGGCTCGAACTGCTCAACCGCCCCTCGCTGGCCGTCGTCGGCGCCCGCTCCGCGACCAGGCAGGGCACGGCCAACGCCGAGGCCTTCGCGAAATTCCTCTCCGAGGCGGGGCTCACCATCGTCAGCGGACTGGCGCTCGGCATCGACGCCGCGGCGCATCGCGGCGCCCTCGCGGGCCAGGCCTCCACCGTGGCCGTCATCGGCACCGGCGCCGACCGCATCTACCCCGCCGGCAACGCGGACCTGGCGCGGCGGATCGCCGAGCAGGGCGCCGTCGTCAGCGAATTCCCGCTCGGCACGCCGCCGCTGTCGGGGAATTTCCCGCGCCGCAACCGCATCATCGCCGGCATGGCGCGCGGCTGCCTGGTGGTGGAGGCAGCCGAGCGCAGCGGTTCCCTGATCACGGCGCGGCTTGCCGCCGAGAGCGGCAACGAAGTGTTCGCCATCCCCGGCTCTATCCATTCGCCGCTTTCCAAGGGCTGCCACAAATTGATCAAGCAGGGCGCCAAGCTGGTGGATTCCGCCTACGATGTCCTCGAGGAACTCAAGTGGGAGTCGGCGGTCGCAATCCGTCCCCAGGCTTCGGAGCCCGACGATCCCGTCCTGGCCGCCCTGGGCCGCGATCCATGCACCCTCGATGCGCTTTGCGAACGTACCGGCCTGGCCGCCGAGGCTCTGCTGGCGCGGCTATTGCCCCTCGAACTGGAGGGGCATGTCGCCCAGCTGCCCGGCGGACGCTACCAGCGGCTCGGCTAGGCCGGCTTGCAATCCGCGGCCCGAGGCGCTTATGATGCCGCGCTCATCGACCGCCGAACTCCCGGCTCCCCTATGACCAAGCAGCTGATCATCGCCGAAAAGCCCTCCGTCGCCCAGGACATCGCGAAAGCGCTGGGCGGCTTCACGCGCCATGGCGACTACTTCGAGAGCGACGACTACGTGCTCTCATCGGCGATCGGCCACCTGCTGGAGCTGGCGGTTCCCGAGGAATACGACGTCAAGCGCGGCAAGTGGACCTTCACCCACCTGCCGATGATCCCGCCGCGCTTCACCTTGAACCCGATCGAGAAGACCGCCGACCGGCTCAAGGTGCTGGCCAAGCTGATCAAGCGCAAGGACGTCGCCGGCCTGGTGAACGCCTGCGACGCGGGCCGCGAGGGCGAACTGATCTTCCGCTACGTCGTCCAGCACGTCTTCAACGGCAAGGAGACCAAGCCGATCCGCCGCCTTTGGCTGCAATCGATGACGGCGACGTCGATCCGCGACGGCTTCGCGCACCTGCGCAGCGACCAAGAGATGCAGCCGCTGGCCGACGCCGCGCGCTGCCGCTCGGAGGCCGACTGGCTGATCGGCATCAACGGCACGCGCGCCATGACCGCCTTCAACTCGAAGGAAGGCGGCTTCTACAAGACCCCCGTCGGCCGCGTGCAGACGCCGACGCTGGCCATCCTGGTCGAGCGCGAGAACCGCATCCGCGCCTTCAAGCCGCGCGACTACTGGGAAGTCGAGGCCGAGTTCCAGGCGGTGGCGGGCACCTACCGCGGCAAGTGGATCGACGAGAAATTCAAGAAGGGCCAGGACGAGGAGATCGGCGAGCACGCGCGGGCCGACCGCATCTGGGAAAAGGCCAAGGCCGACGCGATCCGCCAGAAGTGCCTGGGCAAGCACGGCATCGTCACCGACGAGAGCAAGCCGAAGACCGAACTGTCGCCGGCGCTGTTCGACCTCACCTCGCTGCAGCGCGACGCCAACGGCCGCTTCGGCTTCTCGGCGCGCACCACGCTGTCGATCGCCCAGGCGCTGTATGAAAAGCACAAGGTGCTCACCTATCCGCGTACCGACGCGCGCTGCCTGCCCGAGGACTACCTCGGCCACGTCAAGGACACCCTGCAGGCGATGGAAGGCAGCGGCTACGAGGGCCTCGCGCGCAACATCCTGAAGAACGGCTGGGTTCACCCCAACAAGCGCATTTTCAACAACGCCAAGATCTCCGACCACTTCGCCATCATCCCGACCGGCGTCGAGCCGAAACATCTGACGGATGCCGAGCAGAAGGTCTACGACCTGGTGACGCGGCGCTTCCTCGCCGTGTTCTACCCGGCCGCCGAATACAACATCACCACGCGCATCACGCGCGTCGA
>DASVZD010000433.1:0-4714 GCA_036391815.1 Rhodocyclaceae bacterium | reverse complement strand
TCCGCTCGGCAAGGGCTTCCACATCATCCAGTCGACCATCGCCATCGGCTCCGGCGGCATCCTCGGCAAGGGCTGGGGGCAGGGCACGCAGGCGCAGCTCGAGTTCATCCCGGAGCGCCACACCGACTTCATCTTCGCCGTGATGTCCGAGGAGCTGGGGCTGATCGGCAACACCATCCTGCTGGTGCTCTACTCGCTGCTGATCGCCCGCGGCCTGATGATCGCCGCCAACGCGCCGACGGTGTTCACCCGCCTGCTGGCCGGGTCGGTGACGCTGATCTTCTTCACCTACGCCTTCGTCAACATGGGCATGGTGAGCGGCATCCTGCCCGTCGTCGGCGTGCCGCTGCCGTTCATCAGCTACGGCGGCACCGCGCTGGTGACGCTGTCGCTCGGCGTCGGGATTCTCATGTCGATCCACAAGAACCGCATGCTGGTGCAGAAGTGATCCGGCGCCTCCCCGTCCTCCTGGTTCCGCTCATCGTCGCCGCGTGCGGCACGCCGGGCACGCGCCCTGGCGTCGAGCGCGCGGAAACCGCGCCGCCCGCGACGGCGAAGCCCAGCCCGCAGAAGCAGCCGGCCTGGGTGCTGAAGAAGGGCGGCGGCTACTACCAGGACGACGGCCCGGGCGACAATCCGCCGGCCGACCTCGATGCGATTCCCGATGCCGTGCCGAAGGCCGAGCCGCCCCATCGCTTCGCCAACAATCCCTATTCGGTGCTCGGCCGCGACTACGTGCCGCTCAAGCCCGGCACGCCGTACCACGCGAGCGGCATCGCCAGCTGGTACGGGCGCAAGTTCAACGGCCAGAAGACGTCCTCCGGCGAGATCTACGACATGTACGGCATGACGGCCGCGCACGCCACGCTGCCGATCCCCTCCTACGCGCGCGTCACCAATCCGGCCAACGGCAAGTCGGTGATCGTGCGCATCAACGATCGCGGTCCCTTCCACGCCGGGCGCCTGATCGACCTCTCCTACACGGCGGCCTGGAAGCTCGGCTACATCGGCAACGGCAGCACGCTGGTGGAAGTGGAGAGCATCCAGCCGGGCCAGGAGACCCTGGTGGCGCAGGCGCGGCCGGCGCCGCCGCCGCAGGACGACGCCGACCCCATCGCGCGCTTTGCCGAGGCGATGGAACCGCCCGCCAAGCCCTTGCCCGAAGTCGCGGACGCACGCGGCCACTACCTGCAGCTCGGCGCGTTCGGCAACCGCGACAACGCCGAAGCGCTCAAGGCGCGGCTGGCGCGCGAACTCGGCGACCTGGGCGACAAGCTGGTGGTCCAGGCCTCGGGCAAGCTCTACCGCCTGCAGCTCGGCCCCTGGGGGGACGCCCGCGAAGCCCGCGCCGTCGCCCAGCGCATCCGCGAAGCCCTCGACTACGCGCCGGTCCTCGTCCAGCGCTGACCCTATAATCCACGCATTCCCCTGCAGGTCCACCATGCGCCTCCTCTCCCTCGTCTTCGCCGCCCTGTTCACGCTTTTCGCCGCGTCCTCCGCCAACGCGCAGCTGCTGCCGCCGGCGCCCGCCGTCAATGCCCGCGCCTGGCTGCTGATCGACCAGGCCTCGTGGCAGCCGCTAGCGTCGGCCAATGCCGACGAGCGCATCGAGCCGGCCTCGCTGACCAAGCTGATGACCGCCTACATCGTGTTCGGCGCCATCAAGCAGGGCATCATCAAGCCGGACCAGCAGGTCCCGGTGTCCGAGAAGGCCTGGAAGGCGCCGGGCTCGCGCATGTTCATCGAGCCCAACAAGCCGGTGACGGTGAACGAGCTGATCCGCGGCATGATCGTGCAGTCGGGCAACGACGCCTGCATCGCGCTGGCCGAGGCGGTGGCCGGATCCGAGGCGGGTTTCGTGCAGATGATGAACCACGAGGCGGCGCGCCTGGGCCTCAAGAACACGCACTTCATGAACGCCACCGGGCTGCCCGATCCGCAGCACTACACGACGGCCAGCGATCTCGCGCACCTCGCTGCGTCGCTGATCCGCGACTACCCGGACTTCTACCCGATCTACTCGATGAAGGAGTTCCGCTACAACAACATCAACCAGCCCAACCGCAACCGGCTGCTGTGGCTCGACCCGACCGTCGACGGCGTCAAGACCGGGCACACCGAGGCGGCCGGGTACTGCCTGATCGCCTCGGCCAAGCGCGGCTCGCGGCGCCTGCTCTCCGTGGTGCTCGGCGCCAATTCGGACATGCTGCGCGCGCAGGAGTCGCAGAAGCTGCTCAACTTCGGCTTCCAGGCCTTCGACGGCGTCAAGCTCTACGACAAGGGCCAGCCCGTCGCCCAGCCCAAGGTCTTCAAGGGCACGCAGAACACGGTCAAGGCCGGCTTCAACGACGACTTCGTCATCTCGCTGCCGAAGGGCATGGCCGACAAGATCAAGGTCGAGCTGGTCAGCGTGCAGCCGCTGCTGGCGCCGATCCAGCGCGGCCAGCGCGTCGCGACCCTGCGCGTGATGCTGGACGCGGGCGGCGCCCCCAAGGTGTGGGGCGAATATCCGGTGGTCGCCCTCGAGGACGTCCCGGTGGCCGGCATCGTCGGCCGCGCCTGGGACAGCATCCTGCTGTTCTTCAAATGAGCCTGGCTTACCTCAACGGCGCCTTCCTGCCGCTCGCCGAGGCGCGCGTCTCGGTGATGGACCGCGGCTTCCTGTTCGGCGACGGCGTCTACGAGGTGATCCCCGTGTATTCGCGCCGGCCGTTCCGCATCGACGAGCACCTAGCGCGGCTGCAGCGCACGCTCGACGGGGTCCGGCTCGCCAATCCGCACACGGCCGAGGAGTGGAAGTCGCTGATCGGCCGCATCATTGCCGAGGCGGAATGCGACGACCAATCGGTCTACCTGCAGGTCACGCGCGGCCCGATGGAGAAGCGCAACCATGCCTTCCCCGCCGTCGTCGCGCCCACGGTGCTCATCATGACGGAAGCGCTCGGCACGCCCTCGCCCGAGCTTCGCGCGACGGGCGTGGCCGCCGTTTCGGCCGCCGACTTCCGCTGGCTGCGCTGCGACTTCAAGTCGACCTCGCTGCTCGCCAACTGCCTGCTGCGCCAGCTGGCGGTCGACGCCGGCTGCGCCGAGACCGTGCTGCTGCGCGACGGCTTCCTCACCGAGGGCGCGGCCGCCAACATCTTCGTCGTCAAGGGCGGGCGCCTGCTGGCGCCGATCAAGAACCACCTGATGCTGCCCGGCATCACCTACGACGTCGTGCTCGAGCTCGCGGCGGCCCATGGCCTGCCGCACGAGGTGCGCGACATCACCGAAGCCGAGGTGCGCGACGCCGACGAGCTGTGGCTCACCTCGTCGACCAAGGAAGTGTTGCCGATCGTCACGCTCGACGGCCGCCCGATTGCAAACGGCCGGCCCGGCCCCATCTTCGCGAAGATGTACGACTGGTACCAGCAATTCAAGCGGGACGTGATGCGCCGTGGCTGACGAAACGCTGCTCGACTTCCCCTGCGACTTCCCGCTCAAGATCATGGGCGCGGCGAAGGACGACTTCGCCACCGCGGTCTGCGAGGTCGTCGTCAGGCATGCGCCCGACTTCGATACGGCGACTGTCGAGATGCGCGCCTCGAGCGGCGGCAAGTACGTCTCGCTGACCTGCACCGTGCGGGCCACGTCCAAGTCGCAGCTCGATGCCCTTTACCGGGAGCTGACGGCTCACCCGCTCGTCAAGGTCGTGCTTTGAATCCTGTCGTCCGCCGGCTCGGCCGCGTCGACTACCAGCCGACCTGGCAGGCGATGCAGGACTTCAACGCGCGGCGCAGCGAACAGACGCCCGACGAAATCTGGTTCTGCGAGCATCCGCCGGTGTTCACGCTCGGCCTGGCCGGCAAGCCCGAGCATCTGCTGCGCGACGTCGGCATCCCCGTGGTGAAGATCGACCGCGGCGGCCAGATCACCTATCACGGGCCCGGCCAGATCGTCGCCTACCTGCTGCTCGACCTGCGGCGGCGCAAGCTCGGCGTGCGCGAACTGGTCAACCGCATGGAGCAGGCGCTGATCGAGCTTCTCGCCGGCTACGGCATCGAGGCCGCGCGCCTCGCCGGCGCGCCCGGCGTCTATGTCGGCGGCGCCAAGATCGGGGCGCTCGGGCTGCGCGTAAGGAACGGCTGCTGCTACCACGGCCTCGCGCTCAACGTCGACATGGACCTGGCGCCGTTCTCCGCCATCAACCCCTGCGGTTATGAGGGCATGCCGGTCACCCAGATGCGGGAACTTTGCGGCATCATCGACATTCCCTCCGTGACGGAACGCCTGCAGGCGCAGCTGCTGAAGGTCCTCGAATGAGCGAGAAGCAAAAAGGCGAAGCCAAGACGGCGCGCATCCCGATCAAGATCGTACCGGCGCAAGCGCCGCTGAAGAAGCCCGAATGGATCCGCGTCAAGGCGGGCTCCTCCGCCACGCGCTTCGCCGACGTCAAGGCGATCCTGCGCGAGCACCACCTGCACACCGTCTGCGAGGAGGCGACCTGCCCGAACATCGGCGAATGCTTCGGCAAGGGCACCGCCACCTTCATGATCCTCGGCGACCTGTGCACCCGGCGCTGCCCCTTCTGCGACGTGGGCCATGGCAAGCCGCTGCCGCCCGATGCGGACGAGCCGGCGAAGCTCGCCGAGACCATCGCCGCCCTGCGCCTCAAGTACGTCGTCATCACCAGCGTCGATCGCGACGACCTGCGCGACGGCGGCGCCCAGCACTT